>VGIE01000056.1 GCA_016867955.1 Betaproteobacteria bacterium | reverse complement strand
CAGGTCGGGCGGGTCACGCCACGGACTATAATCTCAGCCGGAACTCCATCGCCATCCACTTCATTCCGGAAGAATCCATGTCGAAATCCCGCAAGCACGCGCGCCTGTTGATCCTCGGTTCCGGCCCGGCCGGATTCACAGCGGCAATCTATGCTGCGAGGGCCAACCTCAAGCCCCTGCTCCTCACCGGCCTGGCGCCCGGCGGCCAGCTCACGACGACCACCGATGTCGACAACTGGCCCGCCGATGTCGATGGCGTGCAGGGGCCCGACCTGATGGCGCGCTTCCAGTCCCATGCGGAACGATTCGAAACCGAAATCGCCTTCGACCAGGTCCATACCGTGCATTTGAACGAGAAGCCGTTCCGGCTTGAGGGCGACTCCGACAAATACACCTGCGACGCACTGATCATCGCGACCGGCGCATCCGCCCAGTACCTTGGCCTGCCCTCGGAGCAAAAGTACATGGGCAAGGGCGTCTCGGCCTGCGCCACCTGCGACGGATTTTTCTACAAGGGGCAGGACGTGGCCGTGATCGGCGGCGGCAATACGGCGGTCGAGGAAGCGCTCTACCTCTCAAACATCGCGAGCAAGGTCACCGTGGTTCATCGGCGCGACAAGTTTCGCGGCGAGAAAATCCTGCAGAACAAGCTGTTCGCCCGCCCGAACATCACGGTGCGCTGGAATCACGTGCTCGATGAAGTCCTCGGCGATGACAAGGGCGTGAACGGCATCCGCATCAAGAGCACGGCCGGCAACGCGACGGAGCAGGTCAATGTCCAGGGGCTGTTCATTGCCATCGGCCACGTGCCGAATACCGGCATCTTCGAAGGCCAGCTCGAGATGAAGGGCGGCTACATCGTGACCCAGGGCGGACCGGAGGGCAACGCTACCATGACCAGCATTCCGGGCGTGTTTGCAGCGGGCGACGTACAGGACCATGTCTACCGCCAAGCGGTCACCAGCGCAGGCTCGGGGTGCATGGCCGCCCTCGACGCCGAGAAGTATCTGGACAGCCTGGCCTAGTTACGAAAAACGCGCTTTCCGTCCCGCCGGAATCAGTCATGGTGCGTAATACTATGCGGCGACCAGGGCGAAAATCGCTACCTGAAACCGTACCATCCGCAATCGATGAGCAGGATCGGGCACTGTTCCGCGCCGCGGTCAAGGACGCCACGCCGATCCGAGTCCGACGCCGCGTCAGTCGCGTGGACAAGCCCCCACCCGTCCCGGTGCATTCGCTGCTGGACATCCACGCCACCATCGCCGACAGCATCAGCGGCCCGATCCCGTGGGAAGAGTCGATGGAGACCGGCGAGGAGCTCGTCTACCTGCGCGACAACGTCCCGCGCGACACGCTGCGAAAGCTGCGCCGGGGTCACTGGGTCATCCAGGACGCGCTTGACCTGCACGGACTGAACCGCGACCAGGCACGCGCACTGCTGGTGGAATTCCTTGCCGAATGCCTGCGGCACGGCCATCGCTGCATACGCATCATCCACGGCAAGGGGCTGGGCTCGCCCAACCGCGAACCGGTGCTGCGGGGAAAGATTCGCGACTGGCTGGCCCGGCGCTCGGAGATCCTCGCCTACTGCCAGGCGCCGGAGAATCTCGGCGGTGGCGGGGCCACGCTGGTGCTGCTGGAGAATCCCGCCAAACAAGCGCGCTGACGCGCCTCAACCGGCCCGAATCTCGCGTCGGCGGGGCAGCGCCCGCAGCGAGGTGCGAATGACCTAGACGGCAGCCTCGTCCGTCTCACCGGTGCGGATGCGAACCACCTGCTCGACCGAGGTCACGAAGATCTTGCCATCGCCGATCTTGCCGGTACGCGCCGCCTTGATGATCGCCTCGATCGCGCCCTCGACCATACTCTTGGTGACGACGATCTCGATCTTCACCTTCGGCAGGAAATCCACGACGTACTCGGCACCGCGATAAAGCTCGGTATGTCCCTTCTGGCGGCCGAAGCCCTTCACTTCCGTCACGGTCAGTCCGGTAACACCCACTTCGGCAAGTGCCTCGCGTACTTCGTCAAGCTTGAATGGCTTGATGATGGCTTCGATCTTCTTCATTGGGCTGCTCCCTCGGTCTGAGCGGCGCAGTATAAACCAAGCGCCCCCCGCAGCGCTCGGGCGCCACCACCGAACCGGATGCGCCCGGGCTACTCATACGGTTCCCGGTAGCGCGAGGTAATCGGATAGCGCCAGTCCTTGCCGAAACCGCGTTGGGTGATGCGGATGCCGATCGGGGCCTGGCGGCGCTTGTACTCGTTGCGGTGGATCAGTTCCACGATGCGTTGCACGTCCTCGGCACGAAAACCTTTGTCGATGATATCGGCCGGGCTCATGTCGTTTTCCATGTAGTCGACAATGATCGGGTCGAGCACTTCGTACGGGGGCAGGCTGTCCTGGTCGGTCTGGTTGGGCCGCAGCTCCGCTGACGGCGCCCGCGTCAGGATGCGCTCGGGGATCACCGCTGAAATGCTGTTGCGGTAACGGCACAGGCGGTACACCCACAGCTTGGTCAGGTCCTTGACAACCGCGAACCCGCCGGCCATGTCGCCGTACAGCGTCGCGTATCCCACCGCCATTTCCGACTTGTTACCGGTGGTGAGCACGATAGACCCGAACTTGTTGGACAGCGCCATCATGATGGTGCCGCGCGTGCGCGCCTGCAGGTTTTCCTCGGTGGCATCCGGGGGCAACCCGGCGAAATCCGCAGAAAGCGACTGCAGGAACGCGTCGAACACCGGCTTGATAGGAATCTCCTCGTAGCGCACCCCGAGCTTCCTTACCATCTCGCGGGAATCCTCGATGCTGATGGCGGCCGTGTACTGCGAGGGCATCATTACGGTGAGGATCTTGTCCGCGCCGAGCGCATCGCAGGCGATCGCCAGCGTGAGCGCCGAATCCACGCCGCCGGACAGGCCGAGCAGCACGCCGGGAAAGCGGTTCTTGCCGATGTAGTCCTGCACCCCCAGGCACAGCGCCTGGTAGATCTCCGCCTCCACCGGCAATTCCGGGGTGATGCGCCCAGGACGCGGCGCATCACCCTCGAAGCAGACCAATTCCAGCGCCTCCTCGAACGAGGGCATCTGGCAGGCGACGCTGCCCTCGGCCGACAACACGAACGACGCCCCGTCGAAAACCAGCTCGTCCTGCCCGCCGACCATATTGGCGTACACCAGCGGCATGCCGGTTTCCGCGACACGTTCCCGCATCACGTCATAGCGCGTGCCCTGCTTGCGCATGTGGTAGGGCGAGGCATTGAGCACCAGCAGCACGTCGGCACCGGCCTGCCGCGCGGCGAGTGGCGCGGCGGCGGCTTCGCCTTCGCTGTCAACGGCCGCTGCCCAGGTATCCTCGCAGATATTGATGCCAAAGCGAGTCCCGCCGACGTCGAACACGCAGGGCGTGTCGCCGGAGGCGAAATAGCGCTGCTCGTCGAACACCGTGTAGTTGGGGAGGGCGTGCTTGCAGTACGTGGCAGCGATTCGCCCGCCGCGCAGCAGGGACGCTGCGTTGTAGCGCCTGCCGGCTTCCTGGTGGGGATGCCCGACCACCACGTCGATCCCGCCGAGTCGGCCCAGCCTCGATGCCAGCGCCCCCAGCTCGGCCTCGCAATCGCGATAGAAGCCGTCCCGCAACAGCAGGTCCTCCGGGGGATAGCCGCACAAGCCGAGCTCCGGAGTCAGCAGCAGGGCCGCCTGCGCCGCCTTGGCCCTGCCCGCGTACTCGAGGATCTTCGCCGCGTTGCCTGCAAGATCGCCGACAACGCAGTTGATCTGCGCGATGGCAATCGTGACGGAGCGCGCTGGATTACGTTTGGGAAGATTCCCCATGCGCGGAGTTTACCATCGGCACCCCCGTATAATTCCCCGCATGGCGCATCAGGCCGACACCCTGCCGAACAGCGAGATCAGGATCCTTGAATCACTGGGCGCAGTCGATGCCGGCGCGTGGAACGCCCTGGCCGGCGGGAACCCTTTCCTGCGCCACGAATTCTTGCATGCGCTGCACGAGACGGGATGCGCGTCGGAACGCAGCGGCTGGTTGCCGCAATTCATCACCTGCTGGGGCGCCGGCCAGCTCACGGGTGCCATGCCGCTCTACCTCAAGGCACATTCCTACGGCGAGTACGTCTTCGACTGGGCCTGGGCCGATGCCTATCAGCGCGTCGGCCTGCGGTACTACCCCAAGCTGCTGTCGGCCATCCCTTTTTCGCCAGTCACCGGTTCGCGGCTGTTGGCCGAGGATGCCGACACGCGTGGCCGCCTCATTGCCGCCGCGCTCGGCATGTCGCAGGACGTCTCCTCCCTGCATATCCTTTTTCCGCCACGGGACGAAGCCGAGGCCCTCGGCGCCGCGGGCCTGCAGCTGCGACGCAGCGTGCAGTTCCACTGGATCAATCGCGGCTACGCGAATTTCGACGAGTTCCTTGGCGAACTGTCTTCCGCCAAGCGCAAGAAGATCCGCCAGGAGCGCCGTCGCGTCGCGGAATCGGGCGTCGCCTTCCGCCGCGTCGCCGGGGCCGACATCACCGACGAGGACTGGCGCTTCTTTTCGCGCTGCTATGAAGGCACTTACCGCGCCCATCACTCCAGCCCCTATCTGAACCTGGCGTTCTTCCGGCGCATCGGCGAGACCATGCCGGAGCACATGCTGCTCGTCATTGCCGAGCTGCGGGGCAAGCCCGTGGCGAGCGCCCTCAACATCTATTCCGCGGACACGCTGTATGGCCGCTACTGGGGCGCGGTCGGCCATGTCCCGCTGCTCCATTTCGAAACCTGCTACTACCAGGCGCTCGAGTTCTGCATCGAACGGGGTATCCGGGTGTTCGAAGGCGGGGCGCAGGGCGAGCACAAGCTTGCGCGCGGCTTCCTGCCCTCGGGGACATGGTCGGCACACTGGCTGAAGCACCCGCAGTTCTCCGATGCGGTGCAGCGCTTCCTCGTTCGCGAGTCCTCCGGCATCGAACGTTACGTCGACGAACTAAACGAGCGCAGCCCATTTCGCGCTCCCTGAAGCGCAGCTCGCCGCCGTGCCACTGAGAAGCCGCATTCGCCAGATGCGCAGGGCGCGGGCTCCCGGTGTAGGATTCAGACATCGTTCTGCACGCCACACCGTTACTCCACCCGGCATCTATCCACACCGCGCCAATCCATAAGAGGCATTCCCGTGAAACTGCGAAGACTCGGCAACTCCGGCCTGCAGGTATCCGTCATCGGGCTCGGCTGCAACAACTTCAACTGGCACATCGACCTGGAGGCCTCGCGCAAGGTCATTGACAAGGCCATCGACCTGGGCATCACGCTGTTCGACACCGCCGATGTCTACGGCCAGCGCGGCGGTTCCGAGACCTGCATGGGCCAGATCCTCGGCGAGCGCCGCAAGAACATCGTGCTCGCCACCAAGTGCGGCCTGCCGATGGACGATGCCGGCGTGCTGAAGGGCGCCTCGCGCCGATACATCATGTCAGCAGTCGAGGCCAGCCTGACGCGTTTGAAAACCGACTGGATCGACCTCTACCAGATCCATGTCTACGATCCGCTGACCCGTATCGAGGAGACGCTGCGCGCGCTCGACGACCTGGTGCGCCAGGGCAAGGTGCGCTACATCGGCTGTTCGAGCTTCCCGTCCTGGCGCGTGGTCGAGGCGCAATGGACCTCGAAGCACCTCGGCCTCAACGCCTTCGTGTCATGCCAGGACCACTACAACCTGCTCTATCGCGACATCGAGCGCGAACTGCTGCCCGCCGCGCAGACCTACGGCATGGGGCTGCTGCCCTACTTCCCGCTGGCGAGCGGCGCACTGACCGGCAAGTATAAGCGCAACGCGCCGATGCCCGAAGGCGCGCGCCTGACCAACGTCAAGCGCCTGGCCGAGACCTACCTCGGCGAGGCGCAATGGAACAAGATCGATGCGCTCGAGAAATTCTGCACCGAGCGCGGGCACAGCATGGTCGAGCTGTCCTTCAGCTGGCTGGCGGCGCGGCCGCAGGTTGCCAGCATCATTGCCGGTGCGACGCGGCCCCAGCAGCTCGAGATGAACGTCAAGGCGGCCGACTGGGCGCTCTCGGCCGAAGACCTGGCGGAGATCGATCGCATCACGGCGCCGGCCTGAGTCAGACTGGTCAATATTATCAATTTCATAGTACTCTACTTATTCGTATTGCCCATACGGACAGATTGATATCACGCAGGTCAACCCCCGCGACGAGGAGGATGAGGACATGGAACAAGCGATGAAAAACAGCAGGTCGAATACCGGTGACCATGCCGCAGGCGGATCGGTCACGACTCGCGCGGGACGCCCGGCCACGACACGCTCGGCGCGGATCGGCACCGTGATGGCCTGTACTGCGGTAATCGCCGCGGCATTCACCGCGGCGCCCTCGCCCGCACAGGCGCAGGCCGGCGACTGGAGCAGCATCGTCGCCGCCGCGCGCAAGGAGGGCAAGGTGCTGTTCTACACCGGGCAGCCTACCCCGGTCGCGAATCGCATCAGCGCCGGTTTTCGCAAGCTCTACCCCGAAATCAACGTCGATGTCGTGCGCGGGCCCAGCGGCGAAGTGCTGGCCAAGGTGGACCAGGAACGTGCCACCGGCATCGACGGCGCCGATGTCTTCGTCTCGACGGAAGTGGGCTGGTTCACCGACCGCGCCAAGGAAGGCAAGCTGCTCAAGCCCTCAGGCCCGGCACTGAAGGCCTGGCCGGCGCAGTACCTGCAGCAGGGCGGCGTCGTGCCCATCGTCGGCTCCGACCCCTTCGTGATCATCTACAACAAGAACCTGGCGCCCAATCCGCCCAGGAGCTACGCCGATCTGCTGCGCCCCGAATTCCGCGGCAAGCTGGGCACGACCGAGCTCGCCTCGACGGTGCTCGTCGCCTGGTATGACTGGCTGGAGAAGACCCAGGGGGCGGACTACCTGACCCGGCTGAAGGCGCAGAACCCGCGTCTCTACAACGGCTCCACGCCGCTCGCGCAATCGGTTGCCTCCGGCGAAATCGCGGTCAGCGCCTTTGGCGTGCCCACTGCCATCATTCCGATCATCGAGCAGGGCGCGCCCATGGCCTACGTGGTGCCGAACCCCGGCATGGGCAACCTGTATGGCGCCGCCGCCCTCGGCTGGAGCAGGCGCCCCAACGCGGCACAGCTGCTGACCGACTACATCATGTCGGCCGACGGCCAGGCCCAGTGGCATGGCCGCGGCGAGAGCGCCAGCCCGCTGCCGGGCGTGCCGGGCGCCATTCCGCTCTCGACGATCACGCCCTATGACCCGGCGAAGTACCCGCCCGCCGTGGTCAATAAGTACCGGGAATACTGGAGCAAGATCTACAAATAGGGCGCTTGACCCGCAACGCCGCAGGCCGCGCGGAATTTGGGCGCGGCGCCCTGCCGGCCGCGCGTGCCGTACCGGTGAGGCTGAATTCCTAGGGATCGGTCTTGCCCGGAGGGACGCGGTCGAGATTCGTCGCCGACCTACTTCAGCTTCGGCAAGCCGCCCAGCAGGGCGGCAACCTGCCGCTTGGGCCCGCGCGAGACCAGCGCTGGCGCATCGCCGGCCGAACGCTCTGCCGGGGGTGCCGATGGCTGGTAGGGCGCGCTGAAAATCGGATCGGCCGGCACGGATGCCCTTGGCGACGGCGTGTACGCGCGTCCGCCGCGATCGCGACTCTCGCCACGGTCCGCGCCAACGCCCCGCCCGCCGCGCTGGGCACGGTCAGCACGTTCGCGCCCGCCACCGTCACGCCCGCCACTGCGCGGCCGGCCCTCATCGCGACCGCCATCCAGGCTTCCACGGCCGGATGAACGACCATGGCGGCCGCGGTCCGGCGCACCGATCATGGAACTCACCACGCGCGAGTCGGGCTCGAAGCCAGGCACCAGCTCTCGTGGAATCTTGAACTTGATCATGGCCTCGATGGCCTCGAGGCGCTCGTGCTCGTCCGGACTGACCAGAGCCACCGCTTCGCCGGTGGCGCCCGCGCGGCCGGTGCGACCGATGCGGTGCACATAGTCTTCGGCCGCGCCAGGCAGGTCGAAGTTCACCACGCGCGGCAGGGCCTCGATGTCCAACCCGCGCGCAGCGACATCGGTCGCCACCAACACGCGCACCCTGCCGGACTTGAATTCCTCAAGTGCCACTTCGCGCTCGGATTGCGTCTTGTCGCCGTGGATGGCCGTGGCGTGCACGCCATCCTTGTTCAACTGGTAGGACAGCCGGTTGGCGCCCAATCGCGTGGCGCAGAACACCAGCACCTGGTTCCAGCCGCGATCCTGCACGAGATACGCCAGCAGTTCGCGCTTGCGTTCGCGCGCCACCGGGATGGCGATGTGCGTAATGGCCTCGGCCACCGAATTGCGGCGTGCCACCTCGACCATGACCGGGTTCTGCAGGAAGGAATCTGCGAGCTTCCTGATCTCCTCCGAGAAGGTAGCTGAGAACAGCAGGTTCTGGCGCTTTTTCGGCAGCAGGCCGATGATTCGGCGCACGTCGGGCATGAAGCCCATGTCGAGCATGCGGTCGGCCTCGTCGAGCACGAAGAACTCGACCTGCGGAAAATGCAGGATCTTCTGCTGGACGTGATCCAGCAGGCGGCCAGGGGTCGCCACGAGAATCTCGACGCCGCGGCGCAGCGCCTGGGTCTGCGGGTCCATCGGCACGCCGCCGTACACCACCGTCGCGCGCAGCGGAACGTGCTTGCCGTAGAGGCGCACGCTTTCTTCCACCTGCACGGCCAGCTCGCGCGTCGGCGTGAGGATCAGCGCGCGCACCGGGTGCCGCGCGGGCGACATGCTGGTGTTGGCGTGGTGCAGCAGTCGCTGCAGGATGGGAAGCACGAATCCTGCGGTCTTGCCGGTGCCGGTCTGCGCGGCACCCATCAGGTCGCGGCCTTCGAGCACCAGCGGAATGGCCTGCGCCTGGATCGGCGTGGGTTCGGTATAGCCCTGCTCTTCAATGGCCTTGAGCAGATCGGGGCAGAGCCCCAGGTCGGTAAATGCCGGCATCAGCGCACCATCAACATGTTTGCGAGACCGTAATCAGCGGTCATGGGGGTTTGATCGGGGATCAATTCACTCGCGGCCCGCCGATGAACGCGTGACAACGGGCCCTGGCGAAGGCAGTCAGGAATCAGAGGAAACGACCCGTTGCTTGCAGGCGGCGGAATGCGCGAAAGCATCCACGAGCATTTCCACGAACACTTGCCGGGCTCCGCGGGAGCCTGGAAGACGCGATCAGTGCCGTTGCTTGATGGGCACGACCTGAATCGGGAGCCGGAGAAAATCGCATGCTTAAAATTATAGCAGATCCGGCCTGCAGAATGTCGCCCAATCCGCTCGTAAGTCCGCGTCACTGTGGGAAAATCCGCCCTTCCATCCATTTCCCCACCCAATGATCAATTTCCGCCAGATCACCATCCGCCGCGGCGACAAGCTGCTGCTTGACCGCGCCTCCGCGGCCTTCGTGCCCGGCGCGCGCGTGGGCGTCGTCGGGGCGAACGGCTGCGGCAAGACCACACTGTTTGCCGCGCTGGCGGGCGAACTGCACCTGGACGCCGGCGACATCGAGATGCCGCCGCTCCTCGCCATGTCGCGCGTGCTGCAGGAGCTCGACGCCACCGGCGGGCGCGCCATCGACTACGTGCTGGACGGCGACCCGGGGTACCGCGCCGCCGAAGCCGAGATCGCCACCGCCGAAGCCGCCGCCCATGAGCACAACGACGAAGCGAGCGGCATGCGCCTCGCC
>VGIE01000055.1 GCA_016867955.1 Betaproteobacteria bacterium | reverse complement strand
TTGGCGTCACTGCGCCCCTCGAATACCTCGCCATGCACATTCACCAGCCGGCCGTCCTCGGGCTGCCCCCAGCGCGCCAGCGCCACGTGCTCTTCGAGCCGCACGTCAAGCCGATCGGGCCAGGTCCGCCGCACTTCAGCCCGACGCACCCACGGAATGGACTCAAACAAAACGCGCACGGCATCGATGTCCATGCTGAAGAAAGTGCCGGCAAGACGCCCCTGCAGCGCGTTAATTACCTGAGTGCGCGTCACGTGCGCCAGCTCGCCGTTGATGCGGATGGTGCGCAACGGGAACGCCTTCGATTCGATGACCTGGCGTGCGCCCATCCACAGCACCGTGAGCAGCCCGACCAGCAACAGGACATTGGCCGTGGCGTTGAGGAACCTGGGGTTATCCCACATGCGCACCCCCCCCGGCCTGCAGGGCTGCACCCTCGAGGATGCGCAGGCACAGCTCGTCGTAGCTCAGGCCCGCATGGCGCGCCGCCATGGGCACCAGCGAGTGGTCCGTCATGCCGGGCGACGTATTGACCTCCAGGAAATGGGGCTTGCCGGTACGATCGAGCATCGCGTCGACGCGCCCCCAGCCCCTGCAACCCAGGGCGTCAAAGGCGCGCAGCGCCTCGCCCCGAATCGTCGCCTCGGCGGCCGCCGGCAGTCCGCAGGGAATGATGTAGCGCGTGTCATTTGCGACGTACTTGGCGTCGTAGTCGTAGAAATCGCGTGGCGTCTCCAGCCGGATCAGCGGCAGCGTGTCGCGACCAAGGATGCCGGCGGTCAGTTCGACGCCTTCGATGAACTGCTCGGCGATGATCAGCGCGTCATAGCGCGCGGCGAGCGCGTACGCATCGGCCAGCACCGCGGCGCTGCGTACCTTGCTCATGCCGATCGACGAGCCTTCATTGGCCGGCTTGACCATGATCGGCAGTCCCAGTCTGTCGGCCACCGCCGCGAAATCGCTGTCGGCGTGCAGCAGCTCACAGCGCGGCGTGGCGACGCCGCACGACTGCCAGACGAGCTTGGTGCGCCACTTGTCCATGGCCAGCGCGCTCGCCATTACGCCCGATCCGGTATACGGGATGCCAAGCAGCTCGAGGGCGCCCTGCATCGTGCCGTCCTCGCCGAAGCGGCCGTGCAGGGCGATGAAGGCGCGCGCGAAGCGCTCCTGCACCAGCGCGTCGACGGCTCGCTCGGCAGGGTCGAAGGCATGCGCGTCGACACCCTTGCGCAGCAGCGCGGCCAGCACCAGGGAACCGCTCCTGAGCGACACCTCGCGCTCGGCCGAGCGTCCGCCCATCAGCACGGCCACCTTGCCGAACCCGTTCATGCCGCGCCCTCTGGAGCGGCCGCGGATGCACCCGCAGCAGGCTCTCCCACGACACGCACCTCCGGCACCAGCTCGATGCCGAACCGCGCCTTCACCGCTGCCTGCGCATGGGCGATCAGTGCCTCGATATCGGCCGCGGTCGCCGTGCGCAGCGGGTTGACGATGAAATTGGCGTGCTTTCGAGAGATCTGTGCGCCGCCGACCGCATGGCCCTTGAGACCGCAGGCGTCGACCAGCCGCGCGGCATGGTCGCCGGGCGGGTTGCGGAACACCGAGCCTGCGTTGGGCAGTTCCAGCGGCTGCGCGGCGATGCGCTTCGCGAGCAGTTCCTTGATGGTCTGCCGCGCACGCGATGCGTCGCCCGCGCGAAAGCGGAACCAGGCGCCGACGAACCACTCTTCAGCGGTGTCGCCGGCCACCGGCTTGCGGGCGCAATGGCGGTAGCCGATGTCGTACTCGCTGCGCGCGCGCTCGCGCAGCGTGCCATCGCGCGCGATGGTCTGCACGCGCAACACGTGATCCCAGGTTTCCGAGCCGTAGCAGCCGGCGTTCATGGCCAGTGCGCCACCCACGGTCCCCGGCACCCCGGCAAGGAACTCGGCGCCCTCCAGGCCGCGTGTCGCCGCATACCGCGCCACCTTGGGTGCGGCCAGCCCGGCTTCGGCATACAGCACCCCGCCCTCCAGGCGCATCTCGCCGCGGGTATGGTGCATCAGCACCATGGTGCCGCGGAACCCGCCATCCCGGACCAGCAGGTTGCTGCCGAGCCCGACGAAGCAAAGCGGCTCATCCGCCGCGAGCGATGCAAGGAACGCCTGCAGGTCGGCGAGGTCGGCCGGTGCATAGACGCGCCATGCCGCCCCCCCCGCGCGCCAGCTGACGTGGCGCGCCATCGATTCGTGCTCGCGAAGCACGCCGCGCAACAGCCCGGGGCGCTGAGGCGGCTGGGCAACGGCCTCGGTCCTGTCCATCGTCGGATTCATCGAACGGTCGGCATCAGTTGCGCGGGAACGCCGCCGATCGAGCCGGCGCCCATGGTCACCACCACGTCGCCATTGCGCGCGGCAGCGCGGATGGCGTCCGCCATGTCGGCAACCTTCTCGACGAAGGCGACGCGATTCTTCCTGCGCCGGCGGATGGCCTCGAACAGCGCGCGGCCGTCCTTGCCCGCAATGGGCGCCTCGCCCGCGGAATACACTTCGGCGAGCAGCAATTCGTCGACCGTGCACAGAACCCCGACAAAACTGTCGAACAGGTCGCGGGTGCGCGAGTAGCGATGCGGCTGGAAGGCGAGCAGCAGCCGGCGGCCCGGATAGGCACCGCGCAATGCATCCAGTGTCACGCGCATTTCCACCGGATGATGGCCGTAGTCGTCCACCACCGTCACCCTGCAACCGCGTGCCAGCGTAATGTCGCCATAGCGCTGCAGCCGGCGGCCGACGCCCTGGAAGTTCTTCAGTGCGCGCTGCACGGCGCGGTCCTCGAGCCCCAGCTCCTGCGCGACGCCGATGGCCGCAAGCGCGTTGGACACGTTGTGTACGCCAGGAAGATTCAGCTCGACCGGCAGGCGCGCCTGCTGGCCTTTGCGAAGCAGCTTGGCGTTCCGCTGCACTGTGAAGCGCATGCGGCCGCCGACATGCCTGAAGTCGACTGCTTGGATGTCGGCCGCCCTGTTCTCCAGCCCATAGGAGACGACGCGCTTGCTCAGCAGCGGCAGGATCTCGCGCACCGCCGGGTCATCCACGCACACCACCGCCGCGCCGTAGAACGGCAGGCGCTGCAGGAATTCGATGAAGGTACGCTTCAGTCCCGCGTAGTCGTGGTTGTAGGTCTCCATGTGGTCGACGTCTATGTTGGTGATGACGGCGATGACCGGCTGCAGGTGGAGAAAGGACGCGTCCGACTCATCGGCCTCGACGACGAGGAAATCGCCGTCGCCGAGCTGGGCATGCGAGCCGACGCTGTTCAGGCGCCCGCCGATGACGAAGGTCGGGTTCATGCCGGCGGCATCGAGCACGCTCGCCACCAGGCTGGTTGTAGTGGTCTTGCCGTGCGTTCCGGCGATGGCGATGCCCTGCTTCATGCGCATCAGCTCGGCCAGCATCATGGCGCGCGGCACCACCGGGATGCGCGCCTCGCGCGCGGCGGCGATCTCCGGGTTGTCGTGCTTGATCGCGCTCGAGATAACCACCGCATCGGCGCCGTGCACATGCGCCGGGTCATGCCCGATCAGGACGCGCGCGCCCGCCTTCTTCAGGCGCTGGGTCGCGGCGTTCTCCGAGACGTCGGAGCCGCTCACCCGGTAGCCGAGGTTGAGCAGCACTTCGGCGATGCCGCTCATGCCGGAGCCGCCGATGCCGACAAAGTGGACGTGTTCAATGCGGTATTTCATCGTGCCAGCTCCATGCAGGCCGCCGCCACCTCTGCAGTGGCCTCGGGACGAGCCAGCGCGCGCGCCTTTTCGGCGGCGGCCAGCAGCTGCGCGCGGTCCAGCCCCGAGAGCAGGTCGGCCAGCCGCTGCGGGCCGAGCTCCCCCTGCGGCAGCAGCCATGCCGCGCCCGCTGCGGACAGGTGCTTCGCGTTGGAGGTCTGGTGATCGTCCAAGGCATGCGGAAACGGGACCAGCACGCTGGCGACTCCGGCCGCGGCGAGCTCGGCAATGGTCAGCGCGCCGGCGCGGCAGACCACGAGGTCCGCCTCGGCGTAGGCCGCCGCCATGTCATCGATGAACGCCGCCACGTCGGCTTCAACGCCGGCCCGGCGGTACCCCGCGGCAAGCGCCTCGACATGCGCCCTGCCCGCCTGGTGCCGCACCAGCGGCCGCTGTCCGGCTGGCAGCAGGGCCAGTGCGGCGGGCAGCACGTCGTTCAGCGCCTTGGCACCCAGGCTGCCGCCGATCACCAGCAAGCGCAACTTGCCGCTGCGCGCGGCAAATCGCGTGCGCGGCACTGGCAGCGCGGCGATGTCGCTGCGCACCGGGTTGCCCACGACGCGGGCGCCGCGCAGCGCGCCCGGAAATGCCGCGAGCACGCGGTCGGCGACGCGGGCTAGCACCTTGTTGGCGAGGCCGGCGACGGAGTTCTGTTCATGCAGGGCCAGCGGCCGGCCGAGCAGCGAGGCCATCATGCCGCCGGGGAAGGAGATATAGCCGCCCATGCCCAGGACGACGTCGGGGCGGTGCACGAAGATGGCCCGCGCCGACTGCCAGAAAGCAATGAGCAGGCGCGTCGGCAGCAGCAGCTTCGCCACGAGGCCCTTGCCGCGCAGTCCCGAGAAGCGCACCCAGGCCATTGCATAGCCGCGCGCCGGTACCAGCGTCGCCTCCATGCCGCCGGGAGCGCCCAGCCAGACGACGCGCCAGCCCGCATCGCGCAGGTGGTCCGCCACCGCCAGGCCCGGAAATACATGCCCGCCGGTGCCGCCGGCCATGATCATGATCGTCCGCTGCGGCATGTTCTACATGAGCCCGTCATACAGGCTGCCCCTTCATCATTTGCCGGTTTTCCCAGTCGATTCGGAGAAGAATCGCGAGCGCAATGCAATTGGCGAGAATGCCGCTGCCGCCGAAGCTCATCAGCGGCAGCGTCAACCCCTTTGTCGGCAGCACGCCCATGTTCACGCCCATGTTGATCAGCGACTGCATGCCGATCCAGACGCCGGTGCCCTGCGCCACCAGGGCCGAGAATGGGCGCTCAAGGTTCACCGCCTGGCGCCCGATGGCAAACGCCCGCAGTACCAGCCAGGAGAACAGCGCGACCACCAGCACCACGCCTGCCAGCCCCAGTTCCTCAGCGATCACCGCAAGCAGGAAGTCGGTGTGTGCCTCGGGCAGGTACATCAGCTTCTCGACGCTCGCGCCCAGGCCGACGCCGAAGAACTCGCCGCGGCCGAAGGCGATCAGCGCGTGCGACAGCTGGTAGCCCTTGCCAAACGGATCCGACCAGGGATCCATGAAATTGAAGACCCGCTGCATGCGGTACGGCGAGGTCAGCACCAGCGCCGTGAACCCGACGCCCAGCATGAGCAGCAGGCCGGCAAACCATTTGCCGTTCATGCCGCCCAGGAACAGTACCGACGTCGCGATCGCGGTGATCACCACGAAGGCGCCGAAGTCGGGCTCGCGCAGCAGCAGCCAGCCGACCACCAGCATCACTGTCAGCATTGGCAGCAGGCCGCGCTTGAAACTGTGCATCAACGCGGACTTGCGAGCGGTGTAGTCGGCGGCATACAGCACAGCGGCCAGCTTGACGAACTCGGAGGGCTGCAGGTTGACAATGCCGAGCGACAGCCAGCGGCGCGCGCCGTTGACCTCGCGTCCAACGCCCGGAATCAGCACCAGGACCAGCGCCAGCACGCCGACGAAGCACACCCAGGGCGCAGCCTGCTGCCAGGCGCGCATCGGCACCTGAAACACCAGCATGGCGGCGATCAGGCTGATGACGATGAAAGACAGGTGGCGCACGAGAAAGTAGCTGCTGCGGCCGCCCGTGAAGCGCGACACCTCGGCCATCGCGATCGACGACGAGTAGACCATGATCAGTCCCAGCACCAGCAGGAGCAGCGCCGACCAGAGCAGGCCGGCGTCGTACTCGGCAAGTCCCTGGCGCGCCGCAGCGCTGCCGCCCGCTGCGCCGCTGCGCCGGGGACGCCGGGCCGTCGCGGGGTAGCTATCGCCGGCGCCAAGGCCAAGCGCGGCGCGCAGCGCGGAGAGCCGGGTCAGCATCCGCTCAAGCATCGCGCCCGCCCTCCAGCAGATTTCCCACGGCGGCCTGGAAAGCTTCGCCGCGATGCGAGTAATTCCGGAACATGTCGAAGCTCGCGCAGGCGGGTGAAAGCAGCACCGCGTCGCCGGGCCGGGCTTGCCCGGCCGCGAGCGACACCGCATCTTCCATCGAGGCCGCGGCCACGATGGGCACGCCCGCCGACCGCACGGCGTCGCGGATCAGTGGCGCATCGCGACCGATCAGCACCACGGCACGTGCCGCCCGAGCCACCGCATCGCGCAGCGGCGCAAAGTCCTGGCCCTTGCCCTCGCCGCCGGCAATCAGCACGACCCTGGCCCCCGCGACACCAGTACCGGCAAGGCCGTGCAGCGCCGCCACCGTGGAGCCCACGTTGGTGCCCTTGGAATCGTCGTAGAAGCGCACGCCGTGGTGTTCGGCCACCCATTCGACGCGGTGCGGCAGGCCGCGAAAGGTCCGCAAGGCCACGAGCAGCGGCTCGAACGGCAATCCGATGGCACGACACAGCGCCAGCGCGGCCAGCGCATTGGCCGCGTTGTGGCGTCCGGCGATGGGCAGCGCCGCCGCGGCAATCAGCGGGCGCCCGCCCTGGGCGAGCCATGGCGCGCCGGCCCGCTCAAGCAGGCCGAAATGTTCCGTACCCGGCGGCGCATCGAGACCGAAAGTCACGCAGGCGCGCCCGGGCCGCGCCATGGCTAGGCTGGCCGGATCGTCTCGGTTGAGCACCTGCATGCCGTTGCCCGCGAAGATCCGTGCCTTGGCCACACCATAGGCGGCCATCGTGCCATGGCGATCGAGATGGTCTTCGGTCAGATTCAACACCGTCGCCGCATCCGGGGCCAGCGACATCGTGGATTCGAGCTGGAAGCTCGACAACTCCAGCACCCATGCTGCTGCGGGCACGCCGCGCGCATCGCGCGCGGCCAGTGCATCGAGCACAGCCGGGCTGATGTTGCCCGCGACCTCGGCGTCGAGCCCCGCTGCGCGGCACATGGCCCCTGCCAGCGCGGTCACGGTGGACTTGCCGTTGGTACCGGTGATGGCAACGATGCGCGGCCGTGCGTCGTCGCCCGCGGGCGGCAGCGCGCGCGCGAACAACTCCACGTCGCCGATCACTTCCATGCCGGCCGAGATGGCGCGGCCCACCTGCGGCGTCGATCGCGCGATGCCGGGGCTGATCGCGATGAGGTCCACCCCCGCGAAGCTGGCGTCCTGCCAGCCGCCAAGGTGCACCTCGGCATCGGGTAACGAAGCGCGCAGCGCAACGAGCTCAGGCGCCGTCACGCGCGAATCGGCGACGCGGACGCGCGCGCCGCGGCCCGCAAGCCATTTCGCCATCGACAAGCCGGTTTCACCCAGTCCGAGCACCAGCACCCTTATCCCGTTCAAGTTCACCGCGCAAGCCCGGCGGCCGCAGCCGGAATCGATCGTTTATTGTTATCATATTTAGTGTTTAGTCTGCTGCAGTAATGCATACATTGAATGATTATTATCAGCGAAGTTTCAGGGTTGAGAGCCCGAACAGCACCAGCATCATGCTGATGATCCAGAATCTGACAACGATCTGCGACTCTTTCCACCCGCCCAGTTCGTAGTGGTGATGCAGCGGCGCCATGCGGAAGATGCGCTTGCCCCCGGTGACCTTGAAATAGATCACCTGCGCCATCACCGAGAGCGTCTCGGCAACGAACACGCCGCCCATGATGAAGAGCACGATCTCCTGGCGCGTGATCACCGCCACCGTGCCTAGCGCGGCGCCGATGGCGAGCGCGCCGACGTCTCCCATGAACACCTCGGCCGGATAGGCGTTGAACCAGAGGAAGCCAAGGCCCGCCCCGGCCAGCGCGCCGCAGAACACGGTAAGTTCGCCGGCGCCGGGAATGTACGGGAACAGCAGGTACTTGGCGTACACCGAGTTGCCGACCACATAGGCGAAGATGCCCAGCGCGCTGCCCACCATCACCGCCGGCATGATGGCGAGTCCGTCGAGGCCGTCGGTGAGGTTCACCGCATTCGAGGTGCCGACGATCACGAAGAAGGTAAGCGTGATGAAGCCGAACACGCCCACCGGATAGGCGATATTCTTGAAGAAGGGCACGATCAGGTCGGCCTTGGGCGGCAGGTTCATCTCGAAGCCGCTGTTGATCCACTGCATGAAGAGCTCGCCGATCTGCGCCGTCGTCGGCGCCGGAACGGCGAACGCCAGGTACACTGCCGCGGCCAGCCCGATCAGCGACTGCCAGAACAGCTTGGCCCTGACCGACAGCCCCTTCGGGTTGTGATGGACCACCTTGCGGTAATCGTCCACCCAGCCGACCGCGCCGAAGCCGAAGGTCACGATGAGCACCACCCAGACGAAGCGGTTCGACAGGTCCGACCACAGCAGTGTGGTGATGAGTATCGATATCAGCACCAGTGCCCCACCCATGGTGGGAGTGCCGGCCTTGGTCAGGTGCGACTTCGGGCCGTCGTCGCGCACCGACTGGCCGATCTTGTAGTGGGTGAGCTTGCGAATCACCAGCGGTCCGGCCAGCAGCGAGATCGCCAGCGCCGACAGGCAGGCGAGCACCGCGCGCAGCGTGATGTAGTTGAACACGCTGAAAAAGCGCGCCTCCTGTGCCAGCCATTGACTGAGCGCGAGCAGCATCAGGCGACCTCCCCGGTTAGGGCGCGCACAGCGCGCTCCATGCGCATGAAGCGCGAGCCCTTGACGAGCACTGTGTTGCCGGCGATATCGAGGCCGCGCAGCGCTTCGGCCAGGTCCTCGACGCGCTCGAAATGACGGGCACCTTCGCCGAACGCCGCGGCCGCGTGCACGCACAACTCGCCTGTAGCCAGCAGCTGCGCCACGCCGCAATGCCTGGCGTAGGCGCCGATCTCGGCGTGAAAGGCAGGACCCTTCGCGCCGACTTCGCCCATGTCCCCCAGCGCCAGCACGCGCCGTCCGCCGGGCGCTGCCTGCGCCAGCGCGTCGATCGCGGCGCGCACCGAGTCCGGGTTGGCGTTGTAGGTGTCGTCGATCACCACGCAGCCACCCTGCCCGGCCTTGCGCTCGAGGCGCCCCTTGACCGGCGCGAACGCCGAGAGCCCGGCTGCCACCGCGGCCAGGCTCGCCCCGGCTGCCGTCGTCGCCGCCGCCGCCGCCACTGCGTTTCGCGCGTTGTGCTCCCCTGCCACCTGCACGCTGAATGTGATGCCGCCCTCCGGAGTCGCTAGCTCGATGTCGCTGCCAAAGGCCCTTTGGCGGCACTGCGCGCGAACTGCCGCTGCGGTATGCAGCCCGCCCGCAATGCCGAAGTCGCGCACACGGCAGCCGCCGCTGCGGGCCAGGCCGCGCCAGTAGTCGGCGAATGGGTCGTCGGCGTTGATGATGGCCGTGCCCCCGGCAGGCAGGGCCTGGAACAGCGCGCCGTGCTCGCGCGCCACCTCGTCGACGCCGGCCATGAACTCCTGGTGCTCGCGCTGTGCGTTGTTTACCAGCGCCACCGTGGGCCTCGCGATGGCAGCCAGTTCCCGCGTCTCCCCGGGATGGTTCATGCCCACTTCGACGACCGCGCAGGCGTGCTGCAAACGCAGTCTCAGCAGCGTCAGCGGCAGGCCGATGTCGTTGTTGAGGTTGCCGCTGGTCGACAGCGTCGCCTCGATTCCGTAATGCGCGCGCAGGATCGCCGCCGTCATTTCCTTTACCGTGGTCTTGCCGT
>VGIE01000054.1 GCA_016867955.1 Betaproteobacteria bacterium | reverse complement strand
TCGCCCTCCGGCGAGGCATCGTTCTGGCATGGTCGATGATTGCCGGCCTGCTGACAGGCTGTGCCACGATCGAGCAGGTCAAGGACATCGTGGGCGCTCCAAAGACCGACTACAAGTCATCGGCCAAGTCCCTGCCGCCGCTCGAGATTCCGCCCGATCTCACGCGGCCGGCCAGCACCGACCGTTTTGCCGTGCCGAACAACGCGGCGGGTGCATCGACGACCTTCTCCGAGTACTCGGCGAACCGCTCGGCGGGGCCCAAGGCAGGCCCCTCCGACATCCTGCCGGAGGTCGGCAGGATCCGCATGGAGCGCGCGGGCTCGCAGCGCTGGCTGGTGATTCCCGAGCCGCCCGAAAAGGTGTGGTCGGTGGTGAAGGAATTCTGGCAGGGCTCCGGCTTCCTGGTGAATCTGGAGAATCCCGAGGCCGGGGTGATGGAAACCGACTGGGCCGAGAACCGCGCCAAGCTGCCGCAGGACTGGATTCGCAGTTCCCTGGGCAAGCTTCTCGACCAGCTCTATTCCACCGGCGAGCGCGACAAGTTCCGCACCCGCCTCGAGCGTTCGGCCGACGGCAAGAGCACCGAGGTCTACATCAGCCACCGCGGACTCGAGGAAGTGCTGCGTGGCACGCCGGGTGGCGGCGGGGTGCGTGATTCGCAGCCGGTCTGGCAGCCGCGCCCAAGCGACCCGGACCTCGAGGCCGAGTTCCTGCGTCGCATGATGGTGCGATTCGGCGTAGATGAGTCTCGGGCCAAGGAGCAAGTCGCTGGCACGGCCAAGATCGAGCGCGCCAAGCTGGTCAAGTCGGCCGATGGCAGCGGTGCCATCGATGTCGACGAGCCCTTTGATCGCGCCTGGCGGCGGGTTGGCCTGGCGCTCGATCGGGTCGGTTTCACGGTCGAGGATCGCGATCGTTCCAAGGGCTACTACTTCGTCCGCTACGTCAATCCCGAGATCGACGCGGCGACGGGCAAGAAGGAACCGGGCCTGCTCGGCAAGCTGGCGTTCTGGCGGTCGTCCACTCCCGATGCCAAGCCCGAGCAGTTTCGCGTGCTGGTCAAGAACGCGCCCAACGACGCGACGCAGATCAGCGTCCTCGACAAGAACGGCGGCACCGACAAGTCCGAAGCGGCGACGAAGATCCTGGGACTCCTGCATACCCAGTTGAAGTAGGAAAACGGGTCGCTCGGCGTGATGCCCGCCCCCCGTCCGGCCCGCCTTGCCGCCCGCGCCGCCCGCACCGCTGGCACGATGGGCTGCCGTTGAGCCGCTTCGCTTCATTGGGCAGCGGCAGCCAGGGCAATGGCCTGGTGTTCGAGGCCGCCGGCTCGCGCGTCCTGCTCGATTGCGGTTTTGCCGTTCGCGACGCCACCGCGCGCCTGGCGCGCCTGGGCCTGGAGCCGGAGGATCTCGACGGCATCCTCGTCACCCACGAACATTCCGATCACGCCAATGGCGTGTTCCCGCTGGCAAGGCGCTTCGGCATCCCGGTATGGATTTCCTTTGGCACGCTGACGGCCCTTGCGGAGGCCGACGCCCTAGCGGCCGACGGCGTGAAACTCACGCTGATCGACGGCCATGCGTCGTTTGCCGTTGGCGATATCCTGGTCCAGCCCTACACGGTGCCGCATGACGCGCGCGAGCCGCTGCAGTATGTGCTGTCCGATGGCGCGCGCCGGCTGGGGGTGCTCACCGACACCGGATGCTCCACGCCGCATATCGAAGCCACGCTCTCGGGCTGCGACGCGCTGGTGCTGGAGACCAATCACGACCGCGAACTGCTCATGAACGGGGCCTATCCTGCCTGGCTAAAGGCGCGGGTGGCCGGGCCCTTCGGACATCTCGACAACGCGGCGTCGGCGCAGTTGCTCGCCGCACTGGACCGCTCGCGGCTGCGCCATCTCGTCGCCGCCCACCTGTCGCTGAAGAACAATACCCCGGAGCTCGCGCGCGCGGCGCTGGTGGAGGTGATGGCCTGCGAGCCTGAATGGGTGGCGCTTGCCACGCAGGACGAAGGCTTCGGCTGGCTCGACCTGTTCTAGCGCAGGCGGGAAGAACCGGCCGCGGGTGCTAGGGAGGAGTTTCCTCGCTGCAGGCGCCCTACTGCCCCGAGGTGGAGGCCGAAACGCTGGGCACCGAGGTGTCCCAGATCTCCTGGAAACGCTCATGCATGACCAGGCCCTCGCGCTGGTCATTGAGGATGAGCACCCCGCGCGGCTGCAGCGCCACCGGGCGACGGACCACATGGGTGCGATCGGCGAGGACGAAGCAGTCCTGGACGCGGGCCGCCTCGCCCTCGGCCCGCCAGATGAACATGCTCGTCGAGAATCCGGCCAGCAGGGTAATCAGGCGCGGGCAGTACAGTCTTACGAACTCCGGGTCACGGACCGCGACGTACAGGCGGCTGTCGACGCTGCGCAGGAGGAAGCTGCGCAGCGATTCGATGCGTGCCGGCGTGTCAAGGCGGAATTCCTGCAGGTCCGGGTCGAATATGCACAATTCGCGCTGCGTCAGGGAAAAAATGCGCTCGGCGGCTGCGTGGTATTCGCTGCGCGCCGTCAGCAGCGTGCGCTCGGGCTCGGCAGTGCTCCCGTGGGCATTGGCGCTCGCGTCCGCGCTGCCGGGGTCGATTGTGTCCGCCATATCGTGTCGCGCTGGGTGGGTTGATTGGCCTCGGGCGCACTAGCTCCAGTCGCGCCCCGGGTGCAGCCAGCCGGCAAGGTACCAAGGGTACAACAGGTCCAGCACGGCCGGGCCCAGCGTCGCTGGCGCGAGCGCGCGCGCGTCGGCCAGTTGCCGGAGCGCCGGCAATGCCGAGCGGCCCGGTGTCAATCGCTCGCCGTTGATGTACACGCGGCGGGACTCGATCAGCATCAGCGCGCGCGCATCCAGGCGCAGGCCGGCGCGGGACGCGGCCTGTGCAAAGCGCCCCCGCGACATCGCGCGAAGCGGACGGTCGAACACCACGCGGGCCCCGGGTTCGGAGAGGTACTCGCCGAGGAAGCCTGCGACATCCGCGCGCGAAAAACGCAGCTGCGACAGCAGCGCCTGCGTCGCCTCGATCATGGCGGCCGGAATCTGCGCTGCATGGCGCTGCGGGCGCATTCCGGGGTCGGCATAGAGCCCGGGCAGCTCGAGGCGATCGGCATGGCGTTGCAGGAATTCGGCAACCAGCTCCCGCCGCGAGGGCGAGCGGAAGCCTACCGAGCAGGTCATGCCGGCGTCGAGGGCCACGCCATCGTGCGCCCAGCCCGGTGGCAGGTACAGCATGTCGCCGGGCTCCACCAGGAATTCCTGTTGCGGAGAGAAGCGGCGCAGCAGTTTGAGCGGGGCGCCGGCCACGAGGGCGCGCTCCGCCGCGTCGCGCGGCCGGCCGATGCGCCAGACGCGCGAGCCGCCGGCCTGCAGCAGGAACACATCGTAGGAATCCAGGTGGGGCCCGACACCGCCTCCGGGCGCGGCGTAGCTGACCATGAGGTCGTCGAGCCGCGCATGGGGAATGAAGTCAAAGCGCCGCAGCAGCCGGTCTGCCGCCGGCAGGTGATGGTTCACGCCCTGCACCAGCAGCGTCCAGTCGTGCCCGGGCAGGCGGCGCAGTCGCGCGGCCGACAGGGGTCCTTGCGCGAGCGTCCAGCGGCCGGACCTGCTCTGCACCAGCCGGGATTCGACGGAACCATTGGCCGCAAGACGGAACAGTTCGGCGCGGCTGGCCACGCCGGCAAAACCCGGCATGGCCTGGCGCACCAACAGCGGGCGCTTCTGCCAGTAGCGCGCCAGGAACGTGCGCGCTCCCAGTTTGCCGAGAAGGTCGCCGGGCGCCGTGGCGCGCGCAGCGGCGGGCATCGTGGCGGGATCGCGCACGGAATGTTGCGTTTTCACCGACGCGATTATAGTCTTCGCATCGCTAAAAAATATTCGTGTTACCGTTGTCGCCGCAACCATGTCTGCGATGAAACCACGGGAGGCGCCGCCGTGCCGGACAGAGCCGCGATGCGAGCACCGACGATGCTGAAGACGGGCCAGCGCGCACCGCTGTTCTCGCTGCCGGATTCGGACATGGTGCGAGTCGACCTCGCACGCTACCGCGGCAGGAAGAACGTCGTGCTGTATTTCTACCCGCGCGACGGCACGCCGGCCTGCACGCTGCAGGCCACCAACTTTTCCGATCATGAGGACGAATTCGCGCGCCATGACTGCGTGGTGCTCGGCATCAGTCCTGACGACTGCCTTTGTCATGCGGAGTTCCGTGATGCCAACGGCGTGTCCATCGTGCTGCTTGCAGATACCGAGTGCGAGGTGTGCGAGAAATACGGCGTGCTGCAGGCCGGCGACGACGCTGCGGACGTCGCGCCCGGAAACGGCAGTGGCGGGCATGGGGAAACGCCGAACGGGATGGCGGTGGCGGCCATGGAGGGGATGGCGGCGGCGGTGGCTCTGGCCGTCGCGCGGCTGCACGCCACATCACCCGCGCCACATTCGTCATCGACAAGCGCGGCGTGGTGTGCCATGCGCTCTACAATGTCAGCCCGCGTGGCCATGCCATGCAGGTTCTCAATCTCGTGAAGGCGCTGCAGTAATGGTCGTTGCGGCAGGCACGGTGGTGTCGCTCGCGGTTCAGCTCTCGGACCTCTGGGGCAACCTCATCGACGAACCCGGGGATTCCGTGCAATACCTGCATGGCGGCTACGACGACATCTTCCCCGCGGTGGAGGCCGCACTCGAAGGCAAGGCCGTGAACGATCGCATCGAAGTGCGCCTCGAGCCGGAGGACGCCTACGGTGACTACGACGAGACGTTGCTGCGCGTCGAAGACCGTGGCCGGTTTCCCGATCCGATCGAGGTCGGCATGCGCTTTGCCGGCGATGAGGAGGGCGAGACCGGCGACGAGAGCGAGCTTGTTTTCTCCGTCACCGACATCGAGGGCGACAAGGTGATCCTCGACGCCAATCACCCGCTGGCCGGCATGGCGCTGCAGTTTGTCGCCACGGTCGTCGGGGTGCGTCCGGCCAATGCCGACGAGCTCAAGAATGGCACCGCCGATGACCCGCATTCGGTCATCGTGCGGCCGATGTAGCCGCCGGGTCGCCCCGGCACCACTGCCACACTGACGGGGAGGGCCGCAGATGGACGGCATCATGGGGATACTGTCCTACGGGCTGGGAACGCTGATCGCGTTCCTCGTCCTCGCCGGGGTGGTGGTCATGTTCGTCCAGGACGTGACGCAGAAGAAGCACACCGTGCTGCGCAACTACCCGGTCATCGGCCGGCTGCGTTACAACCTGGAGGAGATGGGGGAGTACTTCCGCCAGTACTTCTTCATGAACGACCGCGAGGAGATGCCCTTCAACCGCGCCACGCGCGGCTGGGTCTACCGCCTCGCCAAGGACGAGGGCGGCGTGATCGGCTTCGGCTCCACCAACAACCAGGGCGAACCCGGATCCGTGATCTTCGTCAATGCGCCGTATCCCGTGCTCGAGGAAGATCGCCTGCCGACGCCGCCGGTGGCCATGGGCGATGGCTACTGCAGGGAGCCCTTCATTGCGAGGTCGGTGGTCAACATCAGCGGGATGAGCTTCGGCGCCATCTCGGAACCCGCGGTGCGCGCGCTGTCGCGCGGCGCTGCGTGCGCCGGCTGCTGGATGGACACCGGCGAGGGCGGCCTGTCGCCGTTCCATCTCGAAGGCAACTGCGACATCATCATGCAGCTGGGCACCGCCAACTACGGCATTCGCGATGCCGACGGGCGCTTCTCGCTGTCGCGGGCGAGAGAGCTGGCCGCGCTGCCGCAGGTGAAGGCCTTCGAGATCAAGCTCTCGCAGGGCGCCAAGCCCGGCAAGGGCGGTGTGCTGCCGGCGGCCAAGGTGACCGAGCAGATCGCGCGCATCCGCGGCATCCCGCCGAACCAGGATTCCATCAGCCCGAACCGACACCGCGACATCGCCAACGCCGACCAGCTTCTTGACAAGATCGCCATGTTGCGCGACGCGACCGGCAAGCCCGTCGGAGTGAAGACCGCCGTCGGCGGCTGGCAGTTCGTCAACGACCTTGCCGAGGCCGTCCACCGGCGCGGCCTGGAGTACGCGCCCGATTTCCTCGCCATAGACGGCGGCGAGGGCGGCTCGGGCGCCGCACCGCAGGCACTCATGGACCACATGGCATTGTCGATCACCGAGGCGTTGCCGCGCGTCGTCGATGCCCTGATCGAGTCGGGCTTGCGGGACCGCATCCGCGTCATCGCGTCGGGCAAGCTGGTGACGTCGGCGCGCGCGGCATGGGCGCTGTGCGCCGGCGCGGACTTCGTCAACTCGGCGCGCGGCTTCATGTTCGCGCTGGGCTGCATCCAGGCGCTGCGCTGCCACCAGAACACCTGCCCGACCGGCATTACCACGCACAATCCTCGATTGCAGCGCGGGCTCGTGGTGGAGGAGAAATTCATCCGCGTCGCCAATTACGCGAACAACATGAACAAGGAAATCGACATGATCGCCCACTGCTGCGGATGCCGGCACGCGCGCGAACTGCGCCGCGAGCATGTGCGCATCGTGCAGTCGGTGGGTCAAAGCACGGCCTTCAACATCCTCTACCCCTATCCGGTGGCTGGCGCCCGGCGCAAGGCCGCCTAGCGCCGCCGCACGGCCTCGCTTGCCCGCGCTTCTCTGGCGGGAATGCCTGACATTGCACGCGGGAGAACCCTGACAACAGACGCGCGCCGCATGACATGTCTCGCCGGAATGGCCGGGTTGCCTGATGCATAATGACTCCGTTCCCACACCCTAAGCCGTGGCCTTCAGGCTCATGCCGCCGCACCGGCTGGCGCGAATCAACTATCCGGTGCGCGTCGGCTCCTTCGGATTCGCCTTTGCGGTCATCATCATCGTGCTCATGGACCGCGGCTTCTCGGTCCCGGCGCTGATCATGGCTGCCCTGAGTCGCCTATCCGCATCTGGCTTTCCTGCACACGCGCCTCGCATTGCATTCCAAGCGCGCGGAAATGCACAATCTCGTCGTCGATTCGGCCGTGCTCGGGCTGTGGGTAGCGCAGATCCAGTACGCCATCTGGCCCGGGCTGTGTGCGCTCATTGCCCTCAACCTCAACAATGCCATCTGCGGCGGGCCGCGCTACCTCGTGCTGGGCCTGCTCGCCTACTTGTCGGCGGCGGCCTTGTGGGGCGCCGCGTGGGGCCTGCCCTACCGGTCGGATGCCGGCCTGGCGGTGGCGGGCCTGTGCTTCATCGGCATCGCCAGCTACGTGTCGGCGCTGTGCGTGGTGTTCCATCGCGCCAACCACAAGCTGATCGAAGCGCGCGAAACGCTGGCGCGCAGCGAGCGCCAGTTCCGCTTCATCGCCGAGCAATCGGGTAGCCTGATCTCCATCATCGACGCGGAACTGCGCCTGCGCTACCGCAGTGCGCCGCATGTGGAGTACTTCAATTCCAACCGCGTCGAACCCGAGGCCGACTGGCTGGGTCTCGTGCATGCAGCCGATCGCCAGCGCGCCGCGCAGTTCCTGCGCTTCGTGCTGCAGAGCGAGTCGCGCGACAGCCTGCGTCTGCGCATGGAGTCCTCATCCGGTGCCCTGCTGCCGATGGAGTGCAATGTCAGCTTTCTCAGCAATGAATTCGGCGGCGACTCGCGCATGCTGCTGCTCAGTTGCAGGCTGCTCGAGACCACTGAGCGCGGCGCCACGGGAGGGCAGGGCGCCACCGCATCGACATCCGCCGGCACGGATGTCGATGCGATGCTGGTCAGCGATGCCTTCGGCCGCACCGAGTATGTCGACGCCGGCTATCCGCAGCTCACCGGGTTCAGCACCGAGCAGGTCGTCGGCCGCCTGAGCCATGAGCTGCGTTCCGCGGTCGGCACCGACGATCTGTTTGCGCAGGTGACACGGTCGATGGCGCGCGACAGGCAGTGGCAGGGCCGCGGCCTCGAGCGCCGCAGCGACGGCAGCGTGTTCCTGGCCGGCATCCGTGTGATCGGCGTGGGCGCGCAGCGGCAGGCCATCTCGCGCCTGGTGTGGCTGATCACAGGCCTGTCGCGCCAGCCCGCAGCGACGGCCGAAGTTTCGATCCAAGACGGCAGCGTCGAGCAAGATCGAGCGGATGCCCTCGCGATGGCGGGCGCCGGGACAGTGCACGGGAATGCACCTGATGCCGAAGGGTCGGCACCCGTGCCCGCCTTGCCCGCCTCGCCCTCCACGCAAGCAATGTCACCGGTGCCGGCCGCGGCGCCGGATCCGGCCGATCCTATCTTCCGGTAAAATGCGGCGGGCGCTTCTCGACGAACGCGCGGAAGGCCTCGACCGTATCGTCCATCTGTCGGATGCGGCTGTGCTTCTCGGTTTCCATGGCAATGAAGTCGGCCAGTCCCAGGCGTTCGCCTGCCAGGTAGTGCGCCTTCATGGAGAGTAGCGCCGTGGGCGAGCGCGACAGCAACTTCGTCACCAGCGCATCGAGCTCGGCGTGGAACCTGTCGTCGTCCCAGACGAGCGCCACGAGGCCGATGCGCTGCGCCTCCTCGGCGCTGAACTTGTCGGCAAGAAACGACAGTTCGCGCGCCTTGGCGGCACCGACCAGTCGCGGCAGCGTCCACGGCAGCGCCATGTCGCCGGCCACGGCCACGTTGATGAAGGCGGTGTTCAGGTTGGCCGAGCGCGCGGCCACACGCAGGTCGGCGCCGCAGGCCCAGCCCATGCCGGCGCCGGCGCAGGCGCCGTTGATGGCGGCGATGGTGACTGCGGGCATCTCGTGCAGCAGGCGCGGCACGTGGAAGCGCTGCAGCTCGAAAAGCGTGTAGCCGCCGAATTTCATGCCGCTCATCACCTTGAGGTCGGCCCCCGGGCAGAAGGCCCGGCCTGCGCCGGTGATCACCAGCACGCGCAGACTGCTGTCAGCCGCCGCCGCCGTCAGCGCCTGCCAGGTTTCCGTGAGCATCTGCGGCGTCATGCCGTTCATGGCCTCGGGCCGGTTGAGGGTCAGGCGGGCGGCGCCGTCGGCGGCTTCATAGACGATGTGTTCATGGACTGGCACTGCTGGGCTCCCTTGTGGGTGAACGTTGAAGGCGATGCACCCGGATTATGCGCAGATTCGCTGCCACCGAGTAGCCGGGTTCCACCCGACGCGCCATGATTCACGGGTGCGCCCGTCCAAATCTGCCATGAAAAGCGCATGCCTCGCGTGCGGCGCCTGCTGCGCCACCTTTCGCGTGTCGTTCTACTGGTCCGAGTCGCATGCGCATCCCGAGGGCTCGGTGCCGACCGAACTGACGGTGCCCGTGAGCTTCCACCACGCCGCCATGCGCGGCACCGAACGATTCCCGCCGCGTTGTGTTGCCCTGGCCGGCGGGATCGGGCATTCGGTCGGTTGCGGCATCCACGAGCGGTGGCCCACGCCGTGCCGCGAATTCACCGTCGCCGCCGCGCGCTGCAATGCTTCGCGGCGCGCCCATGGCCTGCCGCCGCTGGAGGCCGCGCCGGCTGGTGACGCCGCCGCAGCTTGAAATCAAGCGGCGCGACCCCACCTTCGCCTTGTCTCGGCGGGCGGGGTTCAATGCCATTCCCGCGGGGGGCCGCTCAGGCAGGCAGGGTCATGCCATGGACCGCCGCAGCATAGACATCCTTCCGGAGAGCCCGACATGCAAACCGCCGCCAACAGCGCCGCATCCACCGTGCACTTGGTGTGCCCGCACTACAACGTCGTCAACCGCATACCGGCCACGCGGCTGGGAGATGGTGGCAATTGCGGAGGCTGCAAGCGCGCGCTGTTCGAGGGCCGGCCGCTGGATTTGACGGCAGCAAATTTCGATGCGCAGGTGGGACGCTCGGACCTGCCGGTGGTGGTCGATTTCTGGGCGCCCTGGTGCGGTCCCTGCCGGGCGATGGCGCCGCAGTTCGAGAGGGCCGCTGCCCTTCTGGAGCCGGGCTACCGGCTGGCCAAGCTCAACACCGAGGAAGAGCAGGCGCTGGCGGCGCGCTTCGGCATCCGCTCGATCCCGACCATCGCCATCTTCCGGCAGGGACGGGAAGTGGCGCGGCAGTCCGGCGCCATGGACGCCGCTGCGCTGGCGCGCTGG
>VGIE01000053.1 GCA_016867955.1 Betaproteobacteria bacterium | reverse complement strand
GACGGTGACCAGAACGACCAGTACCCATTCGCGTGCCCGGATGGTGATTGTCATGCTTCCCCCGGAGTTTTTTTGGTCTGTGCGCCGACCCGTGCCGCCGACCCTTTGCAACGCCCCCGAGGGGGTCATCTGCAGGATTCCGCGGCGCGGGCATTATAATTCCCGCCTTGCTTACCCCACCGGCACTGCCCATTCATGAGCAAGGCCTTCACCCGCGAATCCGACGATGACGGGGATGATCCCCCGAGACCGGGCACTGCCCGGGTTGCCGAGACGACAGGTGCGAAAAACTATATCACGCCAGCGGGTTACGCGCGGCTCAAGGGTGAGCTGAAGGGCCTGGTCGAGCGCGAACGGCCGGAAGTCGTGCGCACGGTGTCCTGGGCCACCTCCAACGGCGACCGCTCGGAGAACGGCGACTACCTCTATGGCAAGCGCCGGCTGCGCGAGATCGACCGCCGCATTCGCTACCTGATCAAGCGCCTGGAGATCGCCGAAGTGGTCGATCGGGCCGTCAGCGACCCCGAGCAGGTGTTCTTTGGTGCCCGGGTGACCACCCTCGACAGCAAAGGGGCCGAGCGCACGGTGCACATCGTCGGCGTCGACGAGGTGGATCCGGTCAACGGCCAGGTGTCCTGGGTGTCGCCGGTGGCGCGAGCGCTGCTCAAGGCGCGCATCGGCGACGTGGTGACGCTGCGCACGCCGGCGGGCATGGAGGAACTCGAGATCATCGACGTGCAGTACGGTCCGGCGGGAAGCTGAACCGCAGTCGGGGGAGCCTAGCCCGGCGGGCGCGGCAGCGTGCCGGCACTGGTCTTGGGGCGGAAATCCCCGGCGCGCACCACCGACAGTCGCTCCGGATCGAGGTGGCGGCGCAGTGCGGCGAGGATCTCGGACGGCGACAGCGCCGCGATGCGCCGCTCGAACTCGGTGTCCCAGGCCAGGGTGCGGTCGAGTTCCAGGTAGGACAGCAGCCGGCCGGCCACGCCGGCGTCCTGATTGCGCGCCACCTGCCGCGCCTTCAGCAGCCCGGTCCTGGCGGCATCGACTTCGGCTCCGCCAAAGCCGTCACGCAGGACGCGCTGCAGTTCTTCCTTCACCGCGCGCTCCAGCGCCTCGCGATTCTGCGGCGCGTGGGTGGCAAAGATGCCGAATGAGCCCCTGCGGTCGAAGCTGCTCGCCGAGAAGAAGGAGCCGACGCTGTAGGAGAGCCCGTCTTTCTCGCGAATGCGCGCGGCGAGCCGTGCTGTGGAACTGCCGCCGAACAGGTAATTGCCCAGCACCAGCGCCGGGTAGTCCGGGTCGTCATCGCGCACTTCGAGGTTCAATCCGGCGCGATATACCGCATTGGCCTTGTCCGGGGTCTCGATGATGCGATCGACGGGCGGCGCGGCGACAAAGGGGGTGGGGACGCGGGCGTACGGCGCGGGGCTCTTCCAGTCGGAGAACAGCGTGGTGGCGACGCGGGTGATTTCTTCGGGGTCGAAGTCCCCCACCACCGACAGCCCGGCATGCGAGGCACCGACGAAGTCGCGGTAGCAGCGCTGCACCTCCTCGAGGGACAGCGCCTTCAGGCGCTCGATGCGTTCCTGCGGCGTGGTGTTGTAGAACCAGTGCTGCTCGGGCCAGGGGTTGAGGTGGCGCGCGATTTCCAGTCCGGCGCGCGCACTCGGATCGCTGATCTGGGCCTCGATGCCGGCGAGCGAGGTCTGGCGCAGCTGTTCGAACTCCTCGCGGGGAAACGCCGGCTGGCGCAGGATTTCGGCGACCAGCGCCAGCGCCGCCGGCAGGTTTTCGCGCACCGTCGTGATGGAGCCGCCTTCGCCGCCGACACCGACCTGCGCGCGCAGTCGATTGAACTCGTTGCTGATCTGCTCGCGGCTCTTCTTCTGCGTGCCGCGTGACAGCATGGCGCTGGCGATGCCGCAGGCCGTGGCGCGCCCGGTCTTGGCGGCCTCGTCGCCCCAGCGCAGGCTGAGCTGTGCCACCACCGTGTTGCCGCGGGTCTTCTTGGGCAGCAGCGCCAGTTGCATGCCGCCGGGCAGCGTGCGGCGAATGGTGCGCGCCTCGATGGCGGCGGGGGTGGGGTCGAACACCCCGCCCTGGGAGACGGCCGCGTCGGTACGGTAGTCCTTGAGCATGGCGGCGAGGTCGGGCATCGGCGGTATCTCGGCGCGGGCCGGCGCCGAGTCGGGAATGAACAGCCCCACGGTGCGGTTGGCCGGCTTGAGGTAGTGCGCAGCGACGCGCTGCACATCGGCCGTGGTCACGGCGCGCAGGCGATCGCGATGCAGGAACAGCAGGCGCCAGTCGCCCTGCGCGATGGTTTCCGACAGGGCGAGCGCCAGGCCGCGCGAGTCGGCCAGCAGCATCTCCATGTCGTTGAGCAGGCGTGTGCGCGCGCGCTCGATTTCCGCATCGGGCAGGGGGGCGGCGGGCAGGCCTTCGAGGATCTGCAGCAGCGCGTGGCGCGCCGCCTCCACCGGCAGGCCCTGCCGCACGCTGGCGCCGAAATAGGCATAGCCGGCCTCGCGCAACTGCCGCCCCGATCCGAACACCGAACTGGCCTTGCCGGTCACCACCAGCTCCTTGTGCAGGCGGCCGCCAGGCACCTGCCCGAGGGCCGCCACCAGCACGTCGATGGCCGCATAGTCGGGGTGCGAGCCCGGCGCGATGTGATAGAGCACACCCACCTGCTGGATGTCGCCTGAGCGGCGCAGCGTGACGGTGCGTTCGCCGTCCTGCGTCGGCTCGATGGTGTAGGTCTGCGGCAGCGATCGCGCCGGCTTCGGAAGGCTGCCGAAATGGCGTGCGGCAAGCCGCAGCGCCGCGGCCTCGTCGAAGCGGCCGGCGATCACCACCACGGCGTTGTCGGGCTGGTAGTAGGTCCGGTAGAAGCCTTGCAGACGCTCGATCGGCACGTTCTCGATGTCGGAGCGCGCGCCGATGATGGCGCGGCCGTAGCCGTGCCAGAGGTAGGCGGTGGCGGCGATGTTCTCGCGCAGCACGGTCGAGGGGTTGTTCTGCCAGGATTCGAATTCGTTGCGCACCACGGTCATTTCCGAGTCGAGATCCTTCTTCGCGACGAAGGCGTTGACCATGCGATCGGCCTCGAGCGCGAGCGCCCAGTCGAGATTCGCTTCGCTGGACGGGAAGGTCTCGAAGTAATTGGTGCGGTCCTGCGCGGTGCTGCCGTTCCAGCGCGCGCCGCGCTTCTGGAACTCGGCCTTGATGTCGGGATTGCGTGGCGTGCCCTTGAACAGCAGGTGTTCCAGCAGGTGCGCCATGCCGGATTCCCCGTAGCCCTCGTGGCGCGAGCCGACCAGGTAGGTGACGTTGACGGTGATGGTGTCCACCGAGGCATCCGGCAACAGCAGCAGGCGCAGGCCGTTCTCGGCGCGGTATTCGGTGATACCCCCGGTGCTGGTGACGCGGGTGAGCGGGGCCGCGGTTCGATTGACCGGGGCGGCGGCGGCACCGGAGACTGGCTGGACCCGGGTCTTTGCCGCGGCGGCGGCCTTGGCCCTGGTGCTGGCGGTCGTCGTGGACGCTGCTCCTGGCGCATTGGCGGCCCGCGCGGCGGCAATGAGTGCGGAGTCGGGGCCGGCAACGATGAGCGGCAGGGCGAGCTGCAGCAGGCCGGCAACCAGCAGCAGGGTGGGCAGGCGCGCGGGCCATGATCGGGCGAGGGGCAGGTGCATGCGGATGCCTTGGTTCGGGACGGGGTGGGCCGTTCGATACTGCATCTGGGACAGGAGAACGCGGCAGAGGTTCGTTGCGATGACCCGGCAGTGACCTTGCCGCGGCCGTTTCATCGGTTTCATTCTACGCGCTGCATCCGGCCGCTGCCATGTTCCGGCGCCCCCGGTTGCGCCGCCGTGTGAAACATGTCGCGCCGCGCGCTTGCAGGTGCCGTCAGGCGCCGTGCAGCGTCTTCATGGCATGCAGGGTGACCATGCCGGCCAGCACCACGATGAACGTATTGCCGCGGCGCACCGCCACCAGCGCGGCCACCGCCGCTGCGGCGAGCCGGGCATTGTCGGCGGAGAAGTCGATCCGGCCGTCGGTGATCAGCACGGCGGGCATGATCAGGGCAGGAAACACCGCTGCCGGGACATAACGCAATGCGCGTTTGACGGGTTCGGGGAGCGCCAGATCGGGCGCGAACAGCAGGAACACGGCGCGAGGCAGAAACGACACCACCGTCATGATGGCGATCAGAATCCACGCATCGAGACTGCTTAACGGCGCTGCCATGATTCGGCGAGGTATCCGGCGACAATGCCGAGGGTAGCCGCGGCCAGCAGTCCGGCACGATAGGGCAGGTTGACGGCAAGCAGCGCCGTGATGCCGCTGACAGCGGCTGCAATCGCGGTCGGCCGGTCCCTCACGACCATGACAACCATGGCCAGAAAGGTCAGCGGTACGCAATATTCGATTTGCCAGCTGGCGGGCATGGTTGCCCCCAGCGCCGTGCCCAGGGCGACGCCGATGAACCAGCCGGCGCCCATGGCCAGCGTGGCGCCCATGTAGAAGGCGTAGCGGTGACCTTCGTCGGGGTGCTGGGTGAAGCGGGCCACGCTCAGGGCAAAGGCGGGGTCTGTCAGGAAGAATGCGGCGACAAGACGCTGCCGGAAATTCAAACCGGTTAGATAGCGTGACATCGACAGGCTGAACATGGCGTAGCGCAGGTTGACGACAAGGCCTGCGAGCGAGAGCACGATCAGCGTGGCGCCAGTGGTCGCAAGCTGCACCACCACCAATTGCGCCGTCCCGGCGTACCCGAAGGCCGCGATGGCCATCGACGCCAGGGGCGACATGCCGGCGGCAACAGCGGCCGCGCCGCAGATGAGACCGGTCGAGAAGCTACCGGTTGCGCCGGGCAGCATCTGGGCGAATGCATGCCAGAAGATTCGGGTTCCGGCCTTTCCGGGGTCAGCCGGGGGTGCTTGAGGGGAATCGGGCACTGCGCTGAATTCCGGGCTACGCGAACTCGGCTGGACACCGGGCGGTGGATGAGAGTGGGCATTCTAGCAGGCGTGCAGAGCGCATCGCCCTACCTCGGGCCGGGCTGCGGGAGGCGGCGGCGTCGGGGGGGTGTCGGGCCCCCGGGGATTCAGTTCAGGTCGTATTAGCGCTTCGCGCCCAGATGCATGATGTCCTGGTATAGCGCGGGCGCCATGCCTAAACCGCGCAGCAGGCCGGGGGCATCGGTGAATCCGTCGCAATGCGGGTAGTCGCTGGCCCACAGAATGTTGCTGCGGCCGATGAAGTCGGCGAGCAGCGGCAAGGCCTTCTCGACCGGCTCGAACGCGATGAAACACTGGCGCCGGAAGATCTCGCTCGGGCGCAGGGTCAGACCGGTGTCGTTCATTCCCTGGTCATCGAAGAAGCGGTACATGCGGTCGAGCCAGCCGGCGATCCATTCGCCGCCAGCTTCCATGAACCCAACCCGCAGCTTCGGATAGCGGTCGCAGATCCGGCACATCACGAAGCTCACCACCGCGGCCTCCATCTCCAGCGCGTGCGAGGTGCACTGGATGACGGCAGACCCCGAGGTGAAGCGGTCTTCACCTAGGCGCACCATGGTCTTCGACGACGATGCATGCACGGCGATGGCGAAATTGTGGTGCTGCGCGGCTTCCCACACCGGGTCGTTGTCCGGATGGTGCAACGGGCGGTTGATGTAGGGATTGGGCCGGATGAATCCGGTACGCATGCCCAGCTGATTTACTGCGTACTCGATTTCGGCCACGGCGTCCTTGGTGGACTGCATCGGAATCATGGCGATGCCGAACAGGCGGTCGGGATACGGATTGCAGTAGTCGAACAGCCAGCAGTTGTAGGCTCGGCACGCCGCTGCGGCCAGTTCACCGTCCTGCATGCCGCCGAGAAACAGTCCCAGTGTCGGAAAGAGAAACACGGCGTCGATGCCTGTGCCAGCTGCGTGTGCGCTCCTGAGCCAATCATCCGGTTTGACGTTCCTGGAGGGTACTGACCGGATATTTCGATTGTGAATCCCTCATAATCCGAGTTTCGAAATGCTCCCGATGTCCCTATAATCGCCGCGTCGACACCCGCGGCTGGTGCGGCGGGGGATTGTTGCAGCAAGCGAAAGGAATGTCATGGAATTCGGTTCATCCGTATTTTGGATTGCGGTGCTTCAGATCATCGCGATAGACATCGTGCTCGGCGGCGACAACGCCGTGGTCATTGCGATGGCTTCGCGGCGGCTGCCGCAATCTCAGCGCAACAAAGCGATCTTCTGGGGTGTGTTCGGTGCGATCGCGCTGCGCGTGGTGCTGATCTTCTTCGCACTGCAACTGCTCAAGATTCCCTACCTCAAGATCGGCGGAGCGCTGCTGCTCGTGTGGATCGGCATCAAGCTACTCATGCCGCAGGAAGAGGGCGACCACAAGATCGACGCGAGCACCCACCTGATCGGGGCGATCAAGACCATCGTCGTCGCCGACGCGGTGATGAGCCTCGACAACGTCATCGCGATCGCCGGCGCGGCCAAGGACAGCGTCGGCCTGGTGGTGTTCGGCCTGGTGATCAGCGTGCCCATCATCGTCTGGGGCAGCAAGCTCGTGCTGGCGCTGATGGACCGGTTCCCGGTGGTGATCGCCGGCGGCGCAGCGCTGCTGGGCTGGATTGCGGGCGACATGGTTGTGGGCGATGTCGTGCTGAAGGACTGGGTCTCCGCCCAGGCGGCATGGCTGAAGTACGTGGCACCGGCCGCAGGGGCGCTGCTGGTGGTGACGATCGGCAAGATGCTGGCGGCGCGCGCCGCTCCCGAACCGGTGCTGGTGGATCTGGCGGGATCGGAACCGAACGAGAAGCGAGGGTAGTGCGATGCTGAAATGGCTGGTAGCAATCGACGGTTCGGAGAACGCCGACCGGGCGATCGATCACGTCATCAAGTTGGCGGGCATGTACAGGGAGCCGCTGGAGATCCACCTGCTCAACGTGCAACTTCCGCTGGCCGGCGTGAACGTGAAGTTGTTCGTGGCCCGCGAGGACCTCAACGCCTACTACCATGACGAGGGGACGGCCGCCCTGAAGGGTGCCCGCGAGCGGCTGGACGCGGCCGGGATCGGGTACGTGGTGCACATCGGGGTTGGCGACCCCGCAGACGTGATTGTGCGCTATGCCGTAGACAAGGGGTGCGGGCAGATCGTCGTCGGCTCCCGCGGCATGGGGGCGCTGTCAAACCTGGTGGTCGGATCCGTGGCCTCCAAGGTGATCCAGCTGGCCAGGGTGCCGGTGCTGCTGGTCCGCTAGCCGGGCGGCATACCGCCTTCGGCGCTGCGCCCGTCATCGCGCAATCCCGTCAGCTGTCAGCCGCGGGACCGGCGTCGGCGTGGCCAAGCGGGCCGGCCGCGCGGCCGACGTCACCGCGTCAGCCAATGCACGGCGATGGCGAGCAGCAGGCCGGTGGCATGCAGTACCCGCATCGCCACGATGCGGCGCTCGCTCGTGACGATGGCAATGGCTTCAACAGCGGTCCGTCGCCGCAGCGCGCCGCGCGAAGTGGATCGTGACACGCGCCGGGCGCTCACGACGGTTCTCTGTCGCCGGGCGGCATCGCCTCTTCTGCCGCGTTTGCCGGCCGGGCGGCACCGGCACGACGGCGCCCGGGCTGGCGCTTCCGCGTCATGGAGCGCCCGAGGTTCCGTGCGAGGGTGCGTCCGGCGCGATCCGCTGCGCGATCGATGGCGAGGTACAGGTTGTCCTCGACATCGTCGATCACCATGACCTGCCGGTCCCTGGCGCTGACGCGCACACGGCAGCACTTGTCGCGACCGCCGCGCGGCCCGTTGATGTCGGAGAGCACGACCGTGACTGCATTCACCTTCCCGGCGGCCATGGACAGCGCGAATCGCAATCGGCGCTCGGTGTAGTTGCGCAGCGAATCGGTCATCGGGAAGCGGTGGGAGCGGATGGCAAGTCGCATGACAGTCCTCCTGGATGTTTGCTGGGTCGGCATGGCGCCGGTGACTGCCGGCCGTTCCCGGCGCAGCGGAAGCCATGCACGGAAGGCAGCATAGGAGTCGGCCTGAATCAGTAAGCGTCGAATATACTTAAAAGAGTAATCGATAAAATCGATACTGTGACGGTACGTGTCGTCCGCCGACGACACCTGACCATGACGGGAGGCGCGCCGTGGCGGCAATCAACTACAAGCACCTGCACTACTTCTGGGCCGTGGCCAAGGCGGGCAGCATCACGCGCGCCGGCGAGCGCCTGCATCTGACCCCGCAGACCATCAGCGGGCAGCTGACGCACCTCGAGGAGGTGCTGGGCCATCGCCTGTTCGATCGCGTCGGGCGCCGGCTGGAGCTGACCGACGCCGGGCGGATCGCGCTAGGCTACGCCGACGAGATCTTCTCCCTCGGGCAGGAACTGCAGGAGACGCTGCACAACCAGCAGGGCTCGCGCACGCTGGTGTTCCGTGTCGGCATCATCGACGCCGTGCCCAAGTCGCTCGCCTACCAGCTGGTCGAGCCTGCCGTGCACCTCGAGGAGTCGGTGCGCATGGTGTGCCGGGAGGGCAAGTTCATAGACCTGCTTGCCGACCTTGCGGTGCAGCGTCTCGACATCGTGATCTCGGACCGGCCCATGCCCTCCAGCGTCAATGTGCGCGGCTTCAACCACCTGCTGGGCGAGTGCGATGTCGGATTCTTCGCGAAGCCCGAGCTGGCCCGGCAGCTGAAGGGCAAGTTCCCGCAGTGCCTGCAGGATGCGCCATTCCTGCTGCCCGGGGAGGACTCCGCGGCGCGCTCGCGGCTGATGGCGTGGCTCTCGGACCGGCAGATCCGGCCGCGCATTGTGGGCGAGTTCGATGACGGGGCGCTGATGAAGGCATTCGGCGAGGCGGGCGCCGGCGTGTTCCTCTCGCCGGTGGCGATCGCCGAGACGGTGTGCAGGAAGTTCAACGTGGTGAAGATCGGCGACACCGGCGAGATCGCCGACCAGTTCTACGCCATTTCGGTCGAGCGCAAGCTTGCGCATCCCGCGGTGGTGGCGATCAGTTCCTCCGCGCGGCTCAAGCTTTTCGCGGCAACGGGTACTTTGCCACGCAGGCGGGGCGGCCTGGCGCGGGGCGCCGCGCAGTCGGGCTGATTGCGCTCCCGCGCCAGCCTTGACTTGCATCAAGGCCGGCCGGATGCCGCGCGCCTACGCTGGGGCCGGCTGCGAGCCGGAGGCGGGGCGCCTGCGGGCATGTCTCCCGCGCGATGCGCAAGGCGCGCGGAGCGGTCGGCAGGAGAATCCCGGGTTTACCATTGCCGATCTGCTGGTGCCGGTCCGGAAAACGGTGCCAGGCGGCAGGTGAGACGAAGCGGGGGGCCTGACGGGAGGAGCGCGGAACATGGCTGCAAAGAGGCTGCTGTTTGGTGATGCGGCGCACGAGAAGCTGCTGGCCGGCATGTATGCGCTGGCCGATGCCGTGCGCATCACCCTGGGACCGAAGGCACGCACCGTGGTGCTGCAGCGCAGCTTCGGGCCGCCCGCGATCATCAATTCCGGTGTCATCGTCTCGAGGGAAATCGAGCTGGAGGATCCGTTCGAGAACATGGGGGCGCAGATGGTGCGCGAGGTGGCGGCCAAGACCTCGGAGGTCGCCAGGGACGGGACCACCACCGCGACCATCCTGTCAGCCGCAATCGTGCGCGAGGGTATGAAGTATGTCGTGGCGGGCATGAACCCGATGGATCTCAAGCGCGGCATCGACACCGCCGTCGATGCGGTGGTGAGGGAACTGCATCGCCAGGCGAGGCCCTGTACCGCGCGCAGGGAGATCGCCCAGGTGGCGTCCATTTCGGCCAATAATGACCAGTCCATCGGCGAGATGATCGCCGAGGCGATGGAGAAGGTCGTCCGCGAAGGGGTCATCACCGTGGAGGACGGCAAGGGTCTATCCAACGAGCTCGATGTCGTCGAGGGGATGCTGTTCGACCGCGGGTTCCTGTCCCCCTACTTCATCAACAACCCGGAAAAGCAGACCGTGGTCCTCGAGGATGCGCTGGTGCTGCTGCACGACAGGAAGATTTCATCGATCCGCGACATGATCCCGGTGCTCGAGCACGTGGCCAAGACGG
>VGIE01000052.1 GCA_016867955.1 Betaproteobacteria bacterium | reverse complement strand
CGCGGCGGCGCTGGCGCGTCCGCTGGTCGCGCTCTACGGCTCCTCCAGCGCCGAGCACACGCCTCCGCTCGCGACGGGCGACGTCGCGCCGCGCCTGATTCAGCCGCAGGGACTGGCGTGCAGCCCGTGCTTCAAGCGCGAATGCCCGCTCGGCCACTTCAGGTGCATGAACGATCTCCAGCCACAGCGCGTGCTGGCGGAAATTGCGGCGATCGCAGGCGGGCGCTGAACGCGGCAGCGCCAGGCGCGCCTGCGGCTGCATCCGGATGGTGCAGGCAGGATGCGCAGGCAGAATGTGCAGGCCCCGCACCCTGACAACCACCCTGTCAGGGCCGCGCCGCAAGAAGAAAAGGAAACGTGAAGCCGGCCTGTAAGCCGGGTTCTGTCGAGGCAAGCCTTGCGGCCTGCCGCGCAGCGATCATTCCTCTAGGCCTGCGGTTGCCCGCAGGCTCAAGCCACCTACCCGCGGACTCGGCGAGCAGCGTCATCGTCCGCCTATTTGGTGTTGCTCCGGGTGGAGGTTACCGTGCCAGCCGTGTTCCCACGTCTGCGGTGCGCTCTTACCGCACCATTTCACCCTTGCCTGTGCCAATCCGACGCCTAAGCGTCGGATTGGGCGCTTGCGCGCCCGTCCTTTTACGCCCTTGATCGGCAGTTGCATGTCCGAAGACATGCAAGCTGATGTGTCCTTCGACGCACCTTCATGCGCCTTTCAGCGCACCTGCTCTTCAAGTAACGAGACTTTGCGGCGTCGCGCTTACGCGCGCGCCGCAAGGCCCGGACGGCCATCGGCGGTGTACTTTCTGTTGCCCTGTTCATCGCCTTTGCCGGGAGTTGCCCCCCGGCTCCTGCGTCTGGGCGTTACCCAGCACCCTGCTCTCTGGAGCCCGGACTTTCCTCCCTGTCCCCATTCTGGACACGGTGATCGCCCGGCCGGCTTCACGCGGTGGAGTGTACCCCGCGGGACCTGCGACCGGGCCGGAATTGGCCGGCATCGTCGTAATACTCTGCCCGCGCGTTGTCCGGATGCCAGCCAGGGATGCCCAGCACCGGCAAAGGTGCCAGCACGCGCGTCGACGACAGCGCAGCGGGTTGGCGCAACCATGCGGCTGCGCGGGCATCCATCGCCGCCACCTGTCCGCCCGCCGGCAGGTGCAGTTCCGCCGCATCCACCGAAAACACAAGCGCCTTGGCCGTGAGGCCGCGAAAAGGCGCGCGCAGCTTGCCGGCCAGCGCATGCCCGAACACGTGAAACCGCATCTTCTCCATCACGTCGGCGCGCTGCGTCCAGAACAGTTCCTTCCAGCGAAAGCCTGCCAGCAGTTCCGCCAGCGACGGCTCGGCACAGGCCACGACCAGCCCGTCCTCGTCGAACAGTGTCAGCACGTCGCGCGCAGTGCCGCGCCTGCTTTCTTCCCCGTGCGGCGCATGCAGGTGGTGCTGGCGGTTCACTTCGCGCTTGGTCTGCGGCCAGTCGATCCAGGCCAGTGCATTGTCCGCGTCGTGCCAGTTGCCCGGGCGCGTGACGATCTCGCCGGTGCGCCAGGCACGCGCCTCGTACCCGGCCGCATCGTCCGGCTGCGGCGGCACGAACCGGATCGGCTTGCCCGAACCCGCGACATGGCGGGCATCCAGCCGCGCATTCAGTGCGGCCAGCGTCGGCACCTCCGCGGTGCCTGTGGCGGACAGGCTCAGGCGAGCTTCCAGCCCAGCGACTCGCCGGCGCGCAGCGGCACCAGCGTTTCGCCGCCGAAGGAGTATTCAGCCGGAACCTTCCAGGCCGTGCGCTGCAACGTCACGCTGGCCGTGTTGCGCGGCAGGCCGTAGAAATCGGCGCCGTGAAAACTGGCAAAGGCCTCCAGCCGCCCCAGTGCGCCGGCCGCCTCGAACGCCTCGGCATACAGCTCCAGCGCCGCATGCGCGGTGTAGCAGCCGGCGCAGCCGCAGGCATGTTCCTTGAGGCCCCGCGGATGCGGCGCGCTGTCGGTGCCGAGGAAGAACTTCGGGCTGCCGCCGGTGGCAGCCGCCACCAGCGCCCGGCGGTGTTCCTCGCGCTTCAACACCGGCAGGCAGTAGTAGTGCGGCCGCACGCCGCCCTGGAAGATGGCATTGCGGTTGTAGAGCAGGTGGTGCGCGGTGATGGTCGCCGCCACGTTGGCCGGCGACGCGGCCACGACCTCGGCCGCCTCGCGCGTGGTGATGTGCTCGAACACCACGCGCAGCCCCGGGAAGTTCCGGCGCACCTCAGCGAACACGCTTTCGACGAACACGCGCTCGCGGTCGAACACGTCGACGCCGGGCGTCGTCACCTCGCCGTGCAGCAGCAGCGGCAGGTCCAGCTTTTCCATCGCGGCGAGCGCCGGGAAGGCGCGCGCGAGCTTCGTCACGCCGGCATCCGAATTGGTAGTCGCGCCGGCGGGGTAGTACTTCACCGCATGCACGAAGCCGCTCGACTTCGCCGCAGCGATCTCGGCCGCCGAGGTGTTGTCGGTGAGGTAGAGCGTCATCAGCGGCTCGAAGCCCGCGCAGGGTCCTGGATCGGCGCCGCCGAGCGCGGCGAGGATGCGCTCGCGGTAGGCGCGCGCCAGCGCCACCGTGGTCACCGGCGGCTTGAGGTTGGGCATGATGATGGCGCGCGCGAACTGCGCGGCAGTGTGGCGCAGGACGGCGGCGAGCTGCTCGCCGTCGCGCAGGTGCAGGTGCCAGTCATCGGGGCGAACGAGGGTGAGGGTCTGGGGTGCGTTCATGGTACCGCAATCATACCTGCTGCCATTTCACCTTTCGCGCGCGAATCCTTCGCCATCCCTGGACGACTCCTGCGCGGCTCCGCCCCGGCGCGTCGTGCCCAGATTCCCGGCTCAGGCCTTTGCCGCCGGCGCCTTGCCCGTCAGTTCCAGGGCGCGCGCGTAGACCTCGCCGCGGCGCAGGCCGGTGATGCTGCGAGCGAGCTTCACGCTCTGCGCCAGCGGCAGCTCGGCGAGCAGCGCCTTGAGCACGCGGTCGAGATCGGCCCCCGTTGATCCGCCCGTGGCCTTCGGCGCGCCGGTGACGAGGAGCACGAACTCGCCGCGCACGCGGCTGGGATCCGCCGCCAGCCATGCCGCCGCCTCGGCGAGCGGGCAGCGATGCACCGACTCGAAGAGCTTGGTGAGTTCGCGCGCAATGACGATCTCGCGCGGCGGAGCGTCCTGCGGTCCGCCGGCGCCCAGCACGGCCGCCAGGTCTTCGACGCAGGCCAGCACGCGGTGCGGCGATTCGTAGAACACCAGCAGTGCCTCCTCGGCGGCGAGCGCGGCGATGGCCGCGCGCCGCGCCGCCGCACGCTCCGGGAGGAAGCCTGAGAAATGGAAGGCCGTGCCGGCGAGCCCGGCCACCGACAGCGCGGCCGTGGCCGCGCTGGGTCCCGGGATCGGTATCACCGCATGGCCGGCCGCGCGCAGGCGCGCCACCAGGATGGCGCCCGGGTCCGAAAGCGCCGGCGTGCCGGCATCGGACACCAGCGCCACCTGCCGGCCCGCCTCGAGCAGGCGCAGGATCTCCTGCGCCCGCCGCGCTTCATTGTGCTCGTGCAGGGACAGCATGCGCGTGCCGATGCCGTGGCGGTCAAGCAGACGTGCAGTGTTGCGCGTGTCCTCCGCGGCGATGACATCCACCGTGCCGAGCACGCTCAGCGCCCGCAGCGTGATGTCCTCGAGGTTACCGATGGGGGTGGCGACCACATATAATCGGCCACCATGCGCATTGCCGGTTCCGGATCCAAGGCCGTCTCCACGGGAATCGGCATCAACTGCGCCCCCCGCAGTCCCACCCGCCTTGCCGGCCGCCTCTTCATGCCCCGGATTCATCAATGCGTGTCCATGCTTGCGCTGGCGGCCTGCAGTGCCGCAAGCCCCGCATTGTGCGCGGCAGAGGGTCCGGCGGCAACCCGACCCGCCGCGGCCAGCAATCCGGCGACCAACCCGACACCTTCGGCAAGGGCGGCGGCAGTTGAAGTGCCGAACTCCGCGCCACTGATCAGCCTGCTGCTGCCGCTGGACTCGCCGCCCTTCGCCGCGGTCGCCGCGGCGGTGCGGTCCAGGTGCAATGCCGCCTTCTCGCTGGCGGGCGCGCGGCCACGACTGGAAATCGTGCGCACCGACGGCAGCGCGGCGAGCATCGCCGAGGGCTGGGCCGGTGCCGCCCGCCGCGGAGCCAATGTGATCATCGGGCCGATCACTCGATCCGGCGTATCTGCACTGGCAGCCACATTATTATCACAGCCCTCGGCCGACCCGGCGTCGGCCGCGTCCTCCGCCCCGGTCACCCTGGCGCTCAACGTGCCCGAGGGCCTGCCGCAGCTGCCGCCGCGCTTCTACAGCTTCGGCCTCGCCGTCGAGCAGGAGGCACGCGCCATTGCACGCACCGCCTGGATCGAGGGACTGCGCAGCGCCATCGTGGTGCAGGGCCGTGGGGCCCTCGACCGGCGCACCAGCCAGGCCTTCGCCGAGGAGTGGCTGGCCTACAACGGGCGCATCGTCGACATCCGCGACTTCGATGCCGGCACCGACCTCGATGCACTGCGCAGCCAGCTGGCCAAGTCGCGGGCGGATTTCATCTTCCTGTCGGCCGACGCCCGCGAGGCGCGCCGCGTGCGGCCCTACCTCGGCAGCCAGGTCACGCTGTTCTCCACATCGCAGGTCAATGACGGCCGTCCCGACCCCGGCGCCCTGGTCGACCTTATCGGCATCCGTTTCGTCGACATGCCCTGGCTGTTGCAGCCCGATCACCCGGCGGTCGTGGTCTATCCGCGCAACGCGGCCCTGGGTCCGGACCTGCAGCGCTTCCACGCGCTGGGCATCGATGCCTGCCGCATCGCTGAACTCATCGCCGGCGGACGCAAGCGCATCGACATCGACGGCGTTACCGGGTACCTCGAGCTCGAACTCGAGGGCACGGCGACGCCGCTGGCGCGCGCGGTGCGGCGCGACCCGATCCTGGCCAGCTTCCGCGACACCTCGCTGCCGCTTTCTCCACCACCGCCGCCCGAACCCGCGCCCGCCGCCCCGCGTGGCGACGGCCAGTAGTCCGCGCCCGAATCGCCGACTGCGCCATGGGGCAACCGCATGACCCGACGATGAAAGTGCAACCGTGAAAACCGTCAGGCAGGAACACCTCACGCGCCGCCAGATGCTGCTGATTCTCGGCGGCGTCTCGCTGATGCTCAGCCTCGCCATGGGCATCCGCCAGAGCTGGGGCCTGTTCCAGCCCAGCTTCATTCGCGACATGGGCATCACCACGGCGGATTTCTCGCTGGCGATTGCGCTGCAGAACATCGTCTGGGGAGTGACGCAGCCCTTCGTAGGCATGCTGACCGACCGCCATGGCACGCGCCCGGTCGTCCTCGTGGGCGTCGTGCTCTATGCCGCCGGCCTGCTGATCAGCCTGTACGCGCAGTCGGCGCTGATGTTCACGCTGGGCGCGGGCATCCTGGCCGGCATTGCCCTGTCCTGCACCGCCTCGCAGATTGCGCTCAACGTCGCAGCCCGCACCGCATCGCCCGCCAACCGCAGCCTGGTGCTGGGCAGCGTGTCGGCGCTCGGCTCGCTCGGCATCGCCTTCGTCTCGCCCCTCGCGCAGTCGCTGATCACCGGCAGCGGCTGGCAGATGGCGCTGGTGGCCTTCATTGCGCTGGCCGCAGCAATGCTGCCGGCCGCCTGGTTCGCAGGCGGCGTGGACCGCATCGAGATCGGCACCGCCGGCAGCCAGCAGTCGGTGCGCGAGGCGCTGGCCGAGGCCGCCCGCCATCCCGGCTACGTGGTACTGGCCACGGCGTTTTTCGTCTGCGGCCTGCAGCTCACCTTCCTCACCACGCACCTGCCGACCTATCTCGACATCTGCGGAATCGATCCGAACGTCGGCGCCCAGGCGCTAGCGGTGATCGGTTTCTTCAACGTCATCGGGTCCTACCTGTTCGGCTGGCTGGGCGGCCACTACTCCAAGCGCTTCTTGCTCGGCGGCATCTACGTGCTGCGCTCGCTGTTCATCACCGCCTACTTCCTGCTGCCGCCCTCGCCAACTTCCACACTGGTGTTCGCCGCGGCCATGGGCACGTTGTGGCTGGGCGTGGTGCCGCTGGTGACGGGGCTGGTGGTGCACCTGTTCGGCCTCAGGTACCTCGCCACGCTGTCGGGGATTGCCTTCTTCAGCCACCAGCTCGGCTCCTTCTTCGGCGCGTGGGGTGGCGGCCTCATCTACGGCATGTTCGGGTCCTACGACCCGGCATGGATGGGCGCGGTCGCCATCGGCATCTCCGCAGGGCTGATCCAGATGGGCATGAACGTGAGGCCGACGCCGCGCGTGGAGCGCGAGCGGGGCTCGGGACTGCAGGTCGCGGGCTAGCCCCCTTGAACGCCTGACGCAGTAGCCGTCAGGCGTTCGGAATCAGGGGAGCGCCAGGGAAGGCGCCACCCTGCATCGCCAGGCAGCCTCAGAGCCCGTACAGGCCGGCCGCATTGCTCCACAGGATGCGCTCGCGATCCGCGGCCGCGATACCCTCGAAGGAACGCGCGATGGCATCCGTGCTGCCTGGCCAGGTCGAAGTCGCCTGCGGGAAATTGGTGCTCCACAGGATGTTGGCAGCGCCGACATGTCGCAGCGCGTGCTGCAGCGACTGCTTGTCGTACCAGGCGGACACAAAGCACTGGCGGCGGAACAGATCGCCCAGATTATGCTCGTAGCCGCGCGACTTCAGGCCCATGTTGGAGAACTGGTGGTCGCCCATCTCCAGCGCAAACACGATCCAGCCGAGCGCGCTCTCCGGGAACACCACCTTCAGCTTCGGGTGGAAGCGCACCGCCCGCGACATCAGCATGTTGCCGACGATGGTGGCATTGCCGGCCGGGCGCGTGATGGCGCGGTAGGCCTCCCGCAGCTTGGGCGAGAACCCCGACCAGGGCTCCATCTCCAGTTCCGGCGAGGCCCCCGAATGAAAGCACACCGGCACGCCCAGTTCCTCGCAGGTGCGCCATACCGGCTCGTAGGCCTCGTCGTTGATGTGCGGCACGTTGTCGCGCAGATGCAGCGGGATGGCGGGGAACACCACGCCCTTGTGGCCCTTGGCCACCGCGCGGCGGATCTCTGCGGCGGCCGCCTCCGGCGCCAGCGGCACGATGCACTGCGGAATGAAGCGCGGGCTCACCGCCGCCCACTCCTCGATCAGCCAGTCGTTGTAGGCCTGCACGCAGGCCAGCTCCAGCCTGGGATCGGTGATGCGCCCGAAGGTTTCGCCCGCGACGCCGGCCACCATCGGATAGAGCACCGAACAATCCACGCCATCGGTATCCATGCTCTTGAGCCGCGCCCTGGCGTCCCGGGCCGCCGCCGGAATGTCCGACCAGCGCGTCGCGCGCCCGCCGGTTGACGCTTCGAGCGCCGCGCCGACGTCGGCGAGCCGCGCCAGGGACACGGCATGGCCGTCCACGACCCATTTCGCCGCGCCCTTGGCCGGCTCCTTCAGGTGGGGAATGCGATCGCCCCACTTCGCCTTCGACATGCGCCTGGTCCACACCTGCGGGTGCTCCAGCACATGATCATCCACACTCAGAAAACGCTGCTTCGCCTTCATAAGCCACTGCCCCCTCGATCGGAGTGTCTTACATCGGAACGGGGCTGCCCCGCCGCACTCCTCAAATTCAGTCTGCCCGACGACTCACCCGTTGGGCACTCGATGTTCGCTCGCGCGCGCCATGCACGCAGGCGCTGCCGGCGCTTGGCAGCCGCACTACAGGGAGTACAGCTTGCGCGCGTTCTCGAACAGCAGTTTCTTGCGAACCGCCTCGGGCACCTCGCCCACCACATGCTCGGCGTACTTCCACGTGCCGGGGTAGGTCGACGTGCTGTGCGGGAAATCGGTCTGCCACAACAGTTTGTCGACGCTGAACTGGTCGCGCAGCTCGATGCCGGCGCGCTCGAACCAGAACATCGAGTAGATCTGGCGGCTGAACTGCTCGCTCGGCCGCGTGACGATGCCCTCGGTCCACAGGCGGCGGCGTTCCCACTCGTGATCGCAGGACTCCAGCACGTACTGGATCCATCCGAGGCCGATCTCCGCCCACACCCACTTCAGCTTCGGGAAGCGGTCGAGCACGCCCGAGAACAGCAGGTTGGGCAGGAACTGCGTCGGCAGGCTGAAGGCGCCCGGCAGGAAGCTCGTGCTCTCCTCGGCAAAGGTAAAGCCCTTCCACACCGGGCCGCGCAGCATGATGCCGCCGTTGGCATGCCAGTGCACCGGCATCTCCTCGGCCTCGCAGGCCGCCCACAGCGGATCCCAGTAACGATCGCAGAAATGCGGCAGGCCCTTATGATTGCCGGCGCCGGCCAGCCCCATCCAGTCATGCTTGCCCCGGATGGCCAGGCTCGGCTCGAGCACCATCAGGATGCCGCCGTGCCCGGTCTTGCGTGCGCGCCTGACTTCCTTGATGGCGGCCTCGATGCCGTTGAGGTAGGGAATCAGTGCCAGGGGCACATAACGGTCCGAGGCCTCGCGCCAGGCCATCAGCGCGTCGTTGTGCGCCTTGACGCAGGCCAGTTCCAGCTCGGCGTCGCCCTGGAAGAATGTGGCGTTCTGGATCGGCGGATTCGGGTACAGCACCTCGCCGTCGACGCCGTCCCGGTCGAGGACCTCGAGCCGCGCAATGGGGTCGTAGGCCGCCCGCGGCGCCTCCTCCCAGCGCTGCACGCCGCGCTCGCGGTTGCCCTCGCCCATCAAGGCCGGGCAGTTGACCGGCCAGCGCTTGTCGACCACCTTGCCGTTGACCACCCAGCGGTGCACCGGGAAGTCCCAGGGCTTGGACATCTGCTCCGGGTCGGTGGTCTCGATGACCTGAGGAATGCGGTCGCCGAATTTCCGCTTCGACATGCGGCTGGTGAACGCGTCGCGATCGAGCTGCGCGTGCGAATCGGCGCTGAACAGGCCGTGTTTGAATTTCATGTCGTCTTCTCCTGTGTGCGGGGACCAGGTTACTGCGGCTTCACACCGGCGGCACGGGACGCATCGGCGAACACCCTGTAGGTATCGGCAACGACTTTTGAGGCTGCCGCGGGCCCCAGGTCGGCGATATCCATGGTCAGCTTCGCATAGCGTGACACCACCTCGGGGTTCTTCAGCGCCTGGGATGCCGCCTGATGCAGCGCATTGATCGCTGCCTCCGGCGTTCCCGCGCGCGCATGCAGTGCCCAGTTCAGCCCCGGCACGTTGGGCAGGCCCAGCTCCGAGAACGTCGGCACATCGGGCATGCGCGCCTGCCGCTTGTCGCCGGTGACCGCCAGGATGCGCACGCGATCGATGATGACGGCAGCCGCCGACTGCGCCGTGATGCTCAACTGGATTTCACCTGCAGCAACGGCGCGGGTGAATGCCCCGGGCGCAGGATAGGGCACGAATACGGTGGCCCCGTGGATGCCAAGCTGTCGCATGATGGTGTCGCCCAGCAACTGCGTGGCCGGGTCGCCCGACCCCCAGTTGTACTTGCCCGGTGCCGCGCGCACGGCCGAGACCTGCTCGGCGATGGACTTCCAGGGCAGCGTGTTGGCGGTGAGCCACACGAACGCACCCGAGGTGAGGCCAACCACCGGCGGCAGGTCCTTGATCGGATCGAAGCGCAGGTCCTTGGTGATCAGGGGAAGGCTGACCAGGCCGGTCACCGAGGACAGCAGCAGCGTATGGCCATCGGCGGGCGCCTGATTGGCGACATACTCGGACCCGATGACCGAATTTGCGCCAGCCCGGTTCTCGACCACGACGGGCTGGCCCAGGTGGCGGCCCATGTCATTCGCGACGATCCTCGCCGTGCTGTCCGAACTCGACCCGGCCGTGCCGGGCACGATGATCCGCACCGGCTTGTTTGGGAAGCCTTGCGCCACACATAGGCCCGGCGTGGCAAGAGCGACGCCCAGTGCCAGTCGCGACAAGACCGCTCGCCTAATCAACCCCATGTGGAAATCCTCCGATCAGATTGGTTGTACTTCGATGCGGCCCTTGGCATACCGCCGCATCGCCTGTTGCCCAGCCTCCCGCAATCCCGCGGGTACCCCGGCCCGGTGCGTAAATATCACGTCTAATCCAAAAAGTCCATAGATTCATGCTGGT
>VGIE01000051.1 GCA_016867955.1 Betaproteobacteria bacterium | reverse complement strand
GAGCGCCCAGGCCATGAACGCCGCATTCGCCAGCATGCCCAACCTGCTCCCGGCCTACGCCGAGATCGTCCTGCTGGCGATGGGCTGCATCATCCTCGTCGTGGACCTCTTCCTAGACGATGCGCGGCGCTGGATCACCTACATGCTGTCGCTGCTCACGCTGGCGGCATGCGCCTTCCTGACCGCCGGCATCGGCACCATCGCCGAGCCGGTGTACACGTTCAACAGCATGTTCGTCTCCGACGTCATGGGCAACGTGCTGAAGCTCTTCACCTACATCGCGGTCGGCGTCGGCATGGTGTACTCGCGCGGCTACCTGACCGAGCGCGGGCTGTTTCGCGGTGAGTATTTCTCGCTTTCGCTGTTCGCCACGCTGGGTATGATGGTGATGATCTCCTCTAACCACTTCCTGACCCTGTACATCGGGCTGGAACTGCTGTCGTTGTGCCTATACGCCATGGTTGCGCTCAACCGCGACTCGGCGCAGTCCACCGAGGCGGCGATGAAGTACTTCGTGCTGGGCGCGCTGGCCTCCGGCCTGCTGCTCTACGGCATGTCGATGATCTACGGCGCCACCGGATCGCTGGACATCAGCACGATTGCTCGTACGCTCGAGACGACCAGCACCAATCGCACCGTGCTGGTGTTCGGACTGGTGTTCATCGTCAGCGGCCTCGCCTTCAAGCTGGGCGTGGTGCCCTTCCACATGTGGATTCCCGACGTGTACGAGGGTGCGCCCAATGCGGTCACCCTGTTCATTGCCACCGCGCCGAAGCTGGCCGCCTTCGCCATGGCCATGCGCCTGCTGGTGAGCGCGCTGCTCTCGATGGCGGTGGACTGGCAGCAGATGCTGATGCTCCTGGCCGTGCTGTCGATGGCCATCGGCAACCTGGCGGCCATCGCCCAGACCAATATCAAGCGCATGCTGGCCTATTCGACTATCTCGCACATGGGCTTCCTGCTGCTCGGGCTGCTCTCGGGGGTGGTGAACGGCAATTGGCTGTCGGCCGCCGACGCCTACAGCGCGTCGATGTTCTATGTCATCGTCTACGCGCTGAGCAGCCTGGCTGCCTTCGGCATGATCCTGCTGCTGTCACGGCAGGGCTTCGAGGCCGACGCGATCGACGACTTCCGCGGCCTGAACAGCCGCAGCCCCTGGTTCGCCTTCATCATGCTGATCACGATGTTCTCTCTGGCCGGCATACCGCCGGCGGTGGGCTTCTACGCCAAGCTGGCGGTGCTGCACGCGGCCGTCAGCGCGGGCTACATCTGGCTGGCGGTGCTCGCGGTAATGTTCTCGCTGGTGGGCGCCTTCTACTACCTGCGCATCATCAAGCTGATGTATTTCGACGACCCGGCCGGGGGTGCGCCGGCCCTGGCGCCCCATGCCGACATGGGCGTGCTGCTGTCGGTGAACGGCGTGGTGCTGCTGGCGCTCGGCATCCTGCCCGAGCAGCTGCTGGAACTATGCCTGTTCGCCATCAAGTCCCTGTAGCCGCTTGAGCCTCCTGCAATCGAGCGGCGCACGGCAAGCGGCGGGCCCCAGGTGACGGGGGCCGCGGGCTTTCTGCTGCTGGCGGTCGCCTTCGTCGCGGCCAATGCCAGCTTCGTCTCCAGCCGCATCTTTTTCATCTGGCGGCCCGGCGGACGGACGCCGCAGCGCGACAAGCATGGCGGCTGGCGGGTGCTGGAGGTTGTCGTGCTGTACCTGCTCACGCTGGCGCTGGCGCGCGCGCTCGAGGCCCGCGCCGGGGCGATCTATCCGCAGACCTGGGAGTTCTATGCGGTGACCGCATGCCTGTTCGTGGTGATGGGCTATCCCGGCTTCGTGTTCCGTTACCTGCTGAAACGGTCGAATAGAGGAAAGGGCGCCCGCGCATGAGCCGCCGGCATTCGGGACATTCGGGGGACGGGGGGGGCGGAACATGCCGGCGGCAGCGATCCGTCGACGGCTGCCGCCCGCGACTTCACCGAACACCTGGTCGAGAGCACGAGGGTATTCGCCGGCCGCCTGCTCGACGTGCGCCTCGACACCGTGCGCCTGCCCAACGGCGCGATCGCGACGCGCGAGCATATCCTGCACCCGGGGGCGGTGATGGTGGTGCCGGTGCTTGACACGGGCGAGCTGGTCATGGAGCGGCAGTACCGCTATCCGCTGCAGCAGGATTTCATCGAGTTTCCCGCCGGCAAGCGCGACGCGGGCGAGGATCCCTTCAACACTGCGCAGCGCGAGCTGCGCGAAGAGGCTGGCTTCGTGGCCGGTTCCTGGGAACATCTCGGCGGCATCCACGTCGCAATTGCCTACTCCAACGAGCGCATCGACCTCTACCTCGCGCGCCAGCTGCAGCATGTCGGCGCCAACCTGGATGACGACGAGTTCCTCGACATCCTGCATGTGCCGCTTGAGCGTGCGCTGGCCTGGATGGGCGAGGGCCGCATCACCGATGCCAAGACCGTCGTCGGCCTGCTGATGCTGGAGAAGCGCCTGCGCGGCGGCTGAAACGGCGGCCGGCCCCGCGGCGGCAACGCATCGAATATCATCATGTCAGCAATATTTCTGTACAGATAGTGCTGATGATCACCGGTAATTCATCCTGTTAGTATATACGGCGTGATGCCGCAGTGGCCGCGCAGTGGCCGCGCACTGGCCGCGTATTGGCCGTCTGGCGCCGTTCACGCGCCGGCCGGCGGCCGCCGGTTCACTCGGGCTTGATGCCGGCGTCCCTTGCCACGCGAGCCCACTTGGCCATCGTGTTCCTCACGTGGGCGGTGAACTGCTCCGGTGGGTTGGTCACGGACTGGAAACCCAGCGCGGCGAGCTTCTCGGCCACGTCCGGCTGCACCATACTGAGCACGGTCTCGTTGTTGATGCGCGCGACGACCTCGGCCGGCGTGCCCTTCCGCGCGGCCGGCCCGATCCGGCCCAGCGCTTCATGGCCCGGGAGGCCCGACTCGTTGGCGGTCGGGATGTCCGGCACCGCGGCCAGGCGCGACATCAGAGTCAGCGCCGCGCCGACCAGCTCGCCCGCCTTGATGTGCGGGATCACGGTGTTGTCGAAGGCCCTCTGCACCTGCCCCCCCGGGCAGGTCGTTGACCATCGGCGCGCTGCGCTTGTAGGGAATGTGGTTGAGCTTCACGCCGGCCATGGCATTGAACGGTTCGCCGGCCAGCTGTGGCGTGGTACCGGTGCCCGAGGAGCCAAAGTGAAGCGCGCCGGGCTTCGCCTTCAGCAGCGCGATGAATATCTTCAGCTTGCGTGCCGGCACCGACGGGCCAACCGTGATGATGTACGCGTGCTGGCGGTCAGCGACACCGGCGTGAAATCCGCCAACGGGTCGTAGGGCAGGGTCTTGAGCACGCTGGGTGCAAGGGCGTGGCTGCTTGCCGTGATCTTGGCGGGCGCGTAGCCGTCGGGCGCCGACTTCGCCATCTGGTCCGCCCGCATCGTTCCTGCCGCGCCTGCCCGCTTCTCGACGATCACCGGCAGGCCGAGGGTGCCTCCCAGCTTGCCGGCGAGGAGGCGCGAGACGGCGTCGACGTCACCGGCCGCCGGGCAGGGCACGATCAGCCGAACCGGCTTGCTCGGGTAGGTCTGCGCCTCCACGAGCGGTGCGGCGATGATCAGCAGGGTGCCGATGACGGCCCTGCGCAGGGTGTGCATCGGGCGTGTCCTTGGAGGTTGCGAACGAGGCAGCAGTCTGGCGCAGGCCGGTCCCGACGACCGCCCAGCCCTGCGCCCGTGGCAGCGTGGCGAGTACCCGCGACGCCGAGGCGGCCGTGGCTGCATTGCTGGCGGCGCAGGGCGGATCGGTGTCAGCGGCCACCCCAGGCAATGCGGTAGATCGCGCCGGCATGGTCATCCGATACCAGCAGCGAGCCGTCGGGGAGGGTGGCGACATCCACCGGCCGTCCCCACACGCGCTCGCCCTCGAGCCAGCCCTCTGCGAAGACCTCCTGCCGCGCCACCCTGTTGCCTTCGAGAACAACGCGCTTCACGCGGTAGCCGATGCGCGAGGAGCGGTTCCATGAGCCGTGCTCGGCGATGAAGATGTTGTGGCGGTACTCCGCCGGAAACTGACTGCCGGTGTAGAAGCGCATGCCGAGTGCGGCCACATGCGGGCCGAGCTTTGCCACCGGCGCCACGAATTCGCCGCAGGCGCGCCTGCGGCCGAACTCCGGGTCGGGCAGGTCGCCCTGGTGGCAGAACGGAAAGCCGAAATGCAGGCCCGGTTTCGGCGCATGGTTCAGCTCGTCGTCGGGCGAATCGTCGCCCAGCCAGTCGCGGCCGTTGTCGGTGAACCACAGTTCGCCGGTCTGCGGGTGCCAGTCAAAGCCCACCGAGTTGCGCACCCCGCGCGCCACCACTTCATAGTCGCCGCCGTCTGCATTGATGCGTGAAATCAGAGCATGGCGGTCCGGGTCGGGCGCGCAGATGTTGCAGGGCGCGCCGACGGGCACGTAGAGTCTTCGGTCCGGGCCGAAGGCAATGAACTTCCAGCCGTGGTGCGTCTCGCGCGGGAAGCGGTCGGTGACCACCACCGGCCGTGGCAGATCGCCGTCCAGCCGCGACTCGATGTCGTCGAAGCGCAGGATGCGGCTGACCTCCGCCACATACAGCGCGCCGTCACGCAGGGCCACGCCATTGGGCTGGTTGAGGCCGGAGGCGAGGGTGCTGACGCGTGTGGCGCGGCTGCCGTCGTGGCGCACGGCATACACGCGGCCCGCCCCGCGCGTCCCGACGAAGATCACGTTGTCGCGGCCCACGGCGAGCGAGCGCGCGCCCGGCAGGTTGTCGGCGAACACGCTGATGACGAATCCCGGCGGCAGGCGGATGCGCTCCACCGGCAGGCGCGCCGACGCAGTGCCCTGCGCGAAGGCCGTGCCGGTCGCAAGCCATGCCGCCACCAGCAGCGCCAGGCCCGGCGATGCGGTGGCCAGCTGCGAGAGCAGCGGCCTGGCCGCCGGCGCCCGCGTCCGCGGTGCCGCGCGCATGACCGGCGCTGAATCCCGGGTGCCCGACAATGCGGGAGGACACATCCCCCCGCGCTCCACTGGGTCAGCGCACCTGGCGGGGACTGCACCAGGTGCGACCGGAACCGCCGGGTCCACGCCGTACGGGAACTTTCCCGGAATCGTCCTGTCACTCCGCATCATGCCGATATCCCCGCCCATGTCTGTGGTTTGCCAGTACCATACACCTCTTTCCGGACAGTGCCTTCCCCCGCACGTGCGGCGGATCGCACCCCACAGGGGTGGCGTCGGCAGCATGAATGAACCGATCATCGATCCCGACCTCGAGCTCATCCGGCGCGCGCAGGCGGGCGACCGTCATGCCTTCAACGTGCTGGTGGTCAAGCACCAGCGCCGCGTCGCCTGGGCCATTGCCGGCATCGTGAAATCGCCGGCCGAGGTAGAAGATCTCGCCCAGGAAACCTTCATCAAGGCCTGGCGCGGCATCCTCTCGTTTCGCGGCGACAGCCGCTTCTCGACCTGGCTGAGCCGCATCGCCATCAACACGGCAAAGAACCACCTCGTCGCCCAGCGCAGCCGCATCCCGGCGCGCAGCGCCATGGGTGACGGCCTCCTCGACGAGGATGGCGAGAGCAAGGATGCCGAAGCGGCCGACAGCGAAGATCCCGAGCGCCTGCTGGCGGGGCGCCAGATTGCTGAAACCGTAGCGCGGGCGATGGGCGAGCTGCCGGAGGTCGAGCGCGCCGCACTCGAGCTGCGCGAGCTCGAGGGCAAGAGTTACGACGAAATCGCCACTGCGCTCGACTGTCCGGTCGGCACCGTGCGCTCGCGGATCTTCCGGGCGCGCGAGCGGATTGCCGCAGCGCTGCGGCCGCAGCTCGAACCGTATCGCGGAAGGAGGTGGTGAGATGAGCATTCCCGAGGACCAGCCCATCAACGGGCCCATGAGCGAGCCGATTGACGAAGACGTATCGGCCTGGCTCGACGGTGAATGCTGCGGCGAACCCGGCTGCAGCTGCGGGTTCGCTTTCTGCGAGTCTCTGCGCGACGACGCCGATGCACGCAACGACTGGTTCATCGTGCACACCATCGGCGACGCCCTGCGCGGCCGGCCGGTGCTGGACGACGGCTTTTCGCTGCGCATCATCGAGCGCGTCGATACCTCCGAGATCGATCCGGGCTACGATCCGCTCGCGGAAAGCTGATCGACGGGCCGATCCAGGGCGCTGACGCGGAGCAGTCGGACCGAACGGGCGGCCAAAGGGCGGCGGGAGCTGGCAAGAGGCGGCGGGCCGCGCTATTGTCCAGGCCATGAAACTCATTACCTGGAACATCCAGTGGTGCCGGGGCTGCGATGGCCGCGTCGACCCGGTGCGCATTGCGCGCGCCTGCCGCGACATGACCGACTTCGACGTGCTGTGCGTGCAGGAGGTGGCGCGTGGCTTCGACAGCGGTCTTGAAGGCAGCCACGGAGAGGACCAGTTTCGCCTGCTTGCCGATGCGCTGCCTGGCTACGCGCTGATCGAGGGCGTCGCCACCGACCGCGCGGCGCATAGCGTCGGCGGAGCGCGTCGCCAGTTCGGCAACGCCATCTTCAGCCGCCTGCCGGTGCTGCAGGCCTTCCGCCACCTGCTGCCCTGGCCCGCCGATCCGGCCGGCCCGAGCATGCAGCGCGTGGCCGTCGAGATCATCATCCGCTCGAAGGGCCATGATCTGCGAGTAACGACAACCCATCTTGAGTATTATTCCCCGCCGCAGCGGGCCGCCCAGGTGGAGCATCTGCGCGCACTGCAGGCGGAGGCCGCGGGCCATTCCGTGGTGCGTCCGGGGCAGCTTCGCGCCGACCATGTCGCGACGCCGTTCGAACCCGGCGCGCGCCCGGCCTCGGCCATCCTGGCCGCCGACTTCAATTTCCTGCCGAGCGACCCCTCATACGCGCGCCTGCAGGCGCTCATCGACGCCGGCGTGCCGGCCTATCGCGATGCGTGGGCGATTGCGCATTCCGGCACGGCGCACGCACCGACGGTGGGCGTGCATGACAAGGCGCAATGGCCGGGCGATCCGTTCTGCTTCGATTTCATCTTCGTGACCGAAGATCTTGCAGCGAGGGTCGAATCGGTGGAGGTGAATGCAGTGACCGACGCCTCCGATCACCAGCCAGTTCTGTTGCGGCTGGCGGACTGATCGCCGCGCCGGGCCGGAGGTCAGCGCGCCCTCAGCGCGTCCACAATCTCCAGCCGCGCCGCATGCATGGCCGGCAGGAAGCCGCCGACAAGCCCCATCGCCAGCGCAAATGCCATTGTCTGCATTGCGATCACCGGCGTCAGCGTGAAGCGGAACGACAGGTTGGCGAAGGTCTGGAAGTTGGTCGTCGAGAATGACGCGAACTGCATCAGCGAGGCGAAGGCCAGGCCGATGATGCCGCCCGCGAGCCCGAGCAGCAGAGACTCGGCCATGAAGGCATACAGCACGCCTGAGCGGCGGAAGCCGAGCGCGCGCAGGGTGCCGATCTCCGTGACGCGGCTCGATACCGAGGCATACATGGTGATCATGGCGCCGATCATGGCGCCGATGGAGAAGATCGCAGAGAGCGTCATGCCGAGGATGGTGATGAAGGTGGACAGCGCCCGGGACTGGTCGCTGTAGAACACCTGCTCGCGCTTGATCTCGTTGGTGAGGCGCGGGTCGCTGTTGATGTCGCGGCGCATCGACTCCAGCGCTGTGGTGTCGGCGAGCCGCACCACCATGGAGGAGTAGCCGGTGCGGCGAAAGGCCTGCATCAGCTGGTCGGCGTCGCCCCAGATCTCCGAGTCGAAACCACTGCCGCCTGCGTCGAAATGACCCGCGACCGTCCAGTCGCGCTGGGCAAAGCGCAGCGTGTCGCCGATGGCGGTGCCGGCAAAGCCGCCGGCGATGCTGCTGCCGACCATGATCTCGGACGAACCGGGCCGGAAGCGCCGGCCCTGGATGAGGCGCACCTGCGGCCGCAGCGCCATGCCGTTGGCGGAGACGCCACGGATGATGACGTTGGCCGGCTTGCCGGCACCGGCCTTCTTCAATGAGATCAGCACCACGGCCTCCTTCGACGCCATGCGCTCGCCGTCAGTGCCGACCGCCACCGCCGGGTGCGACTCGATGATGTTGGCCTGCATGCGGCTGATGCCGCTCTGGATCTCGGTCTCCGAGCCCTTGCGGATGGCGACGATGTTGTCGTATTCGCCGGTGGTGACCAGCGTCTGCTTGAGACCGGCGTCTAGCATCAGCACGGTGGCGAACACCCACACCACCAGCGCGAGCCCGCCGGCGGTGAGCGCAGTGGTCAGGCGGCGCGTCCACAGGTTGCGGGCGATGTAGGCCTGCGGGATGACGCCGGCGGCTGGCATGCGCGGAATTCTCATGGGCCCGGCTAGCCGATGGCTCGCAGGCCATCGACGATGCGCACGCGCGCAGCGCGGATGGCCGGCACCACCGCTGCGACCACCGTGACGGCCAGAGCGCAGGCCGCCTGCTCCGCCACGGTTTCATCCGAGACGGCGAAGATCGGGAAGATGCCGGCCGCCTGCTTGAACGCGGCCGCGGCCGGACCGGTGAGCGCCATGCCGAGGCTGCCACCGATCAGGCTGATCAGCAGCGATTCGCCGGTGATGAGCAGGGCAAGGAACCAGGGCCCGAAGCCAAGCGCCTTCAGCGTGGCGTACTCGGGGATGCGTTCGCGCGCGCTCATGGCCATGGTGTTGGCCATCACCGCCATGATGATGAGGATGACCACGTAGGACACGGCGCGGATGGCGGCGATGATCTGATCGGACATCGCGACGAAGCTCAACTGGAAGGCCTGCTCGCTCTCGGTCAGCGTTTCTGCGAGCGAGTTGGCGAACAGCGCGTCGACGTTGCTCGAGATGGCGGCGGCATTGTCGATGTTGTCGATGCCGACGATGAATACGCTCACGTAATCGGCGCGCCGCGGCGAGGTCTTCCGCATCGACTCGTTGATGTAATCCCAGTGGAACATGGCCAGCCGCGTCACCTTGCTCGGGTCGGCGCCGTCGAAGATGCCGCGCACGGTGAACTCCCAGGTGCCGGAATAAATGGTGCCGCGAAGCGGCAGGGTGTCGCCGACCTTGAAGCCGTACTGCTCGGCCAGCTGCCGCCCGACCAGGATGCCCTTGCGGTCGCGCTGCCAGGCGGCACGCTCGGCGGGCGGCAGGATGAACTCGGGGTAGAGGTCGAGGTAGTTGTCCGACACCGCGAACTGCGGGAAGAAGTTCTTCGGTTCCTGGTAGACGCCGCCAAACCAGTTGGAGTAGCCCACGGTCTTCACGCCGTCCACGCCGCGGATGCGCGTCGCGTAACTGACGGGCAGGAGGAACGCCAGCGAAATCGAGCTGCGTGACACCAGGCGCGTGCTCGAGGACGCCGCCGCGCCCGCATACCAGGCGTCCACCACGGTCTGCAACAGGCCGTAGGCCAGCACCGCGATCATCAGCCCGGTGATGGTCAGCAGCGTGCGCAGGCGATGCCGGAAGGCATTGCGCAGGATGAGGTTGAGGGGGAACACGGGCGAGGGAGACGGTCGCTCAGCGCCGGTCCGGCGCGGGTGTCGGTGCCATTGGCTCGCTCCTCCCCGGGCCGGTTCCGGAGCGGGCGGGAAGGCCGTTGCATTGGCGATTGTCATCGGGTCCCGGCCTACGCGGGGACCACGGGCGGCGGGCGGTGGTTTCGAGGGCGCGCATACGCATCATCCGGGCAGTATCTCGCCTTTTTCCAGATGGATGATCTTGCGCGCGGCGTGCGCGGCGTTGGCGTCGTGGGTGACCATGATGATGGTCTTGCCGAGTTCCGCATTGAGCCGCTGCATCATGGCGAGCACATCGGCGGCGGACGCCCGGTCGAGGTCCCCGGTGGGCTCGTCGGCCACCAGCAGCGTGGGGTCGGTGACGATGGCGCGCGCGATGGCAACGCGCTGCTGCTGGCCGCCCGAGAGCTCGTTGGGATAATGCCCGATGCGGTCGGAGAGGCCCACGGCATCCAGCGTCAGCTCCACGCGCGCGCGGCGCTCGCTGCGCGACAGGCCGGCCAGCATCAGCGGCAGCTCGACGTTCTCGAACGCGGTCAGCACCGGCATCAGGTTGTAGAACTGGAAGATGAAGCCGACATTGGCGGC
>VGIE01000050.1 GCA_016867955.1 Betaproteobacteria bacterium | reverse complement strand
CGCCAACGACCACTTCGGCGCCAAGCGCCAGCGGTACGCCAGGGTTGCGATAGGCAAGGCGGTCCTGCTTCCAAACGCTGGTGCCGCTGTTGCGGTCGAGTGCGTGAACGTTGCCGCGGTCATCGCTGACATACAAGTGACGGCCATCCGCCCCAATCCCCGACACGCTCGAGAGTTCTCGCCCCCAGTGGGCATTGCCACTGGCGAGATCGAAACAGGCAACGCGCCCCTGGAAGGCCACGGCGCAGGCATCGCGCTCCGAGATCCACGGCAGGCCGACCACATCGGCCACCCGCTCCAGTTCCGTCGCCCCGCGCGGAACCGCGACGGTGGCCTCCCAGCGCAGGCCGCCATTGCCCAGTGAAACGGAGACCAGCTTCCCGCCGGGAAAACCCGCATAGGCATTGCCGCGACTGACCACCAGGCCGGCCGGTGTCCTTATCGCCAGCGACTGTGCGGCGCGCTGGTACACCCAGCGCCGCTTGCCATCCCGCGAATCCAGCCCGAAGATCCGGTTGTCCGCACTGCGTACGACCACCAGATCCCCCGCCACTTCGGGCGCCGCGAGCACTTCGCTCGATACGCGGGCGCGCCAGCGCACGTTGCCGTCCGCGGCCTCCATGGCGACGACCTCGCCCTCCCCGGTGCCAACCACAACCAGGCTGGCGTCGGCCCCCACGCCCCCCGTCAACTTGCGCCCGGCGCTGGCGCGCCAGGCCACGCGCCCGCTCTCGGCGTCGATGCGCGTCACACTGCCGGCCTGATCGGCCGCGAACACGTGACCCGCTGCCAGCGCCGGGAACAGCACTGCCTCGCCGGACGCGCCGACTGCCGACTGCCAGAGCGGGCGCAGCGGCGCCGTCTGCTTGAACTCCTGCAGCTCGGCCATCTTCGGACCGGCCTTGCCGCTCCACCAGTTCAACGGATTGACGCTGGGAAGGTTGGAGCAGCCGGCAACGAGGGCCAGGATCGCTGCCAGCGCGGTCAGCGCACCACTCGGCAGTGACCGGAACAGGGTCATCAGCCGTCACCCAGTGCATCGAGCTTCAGCTGGACGACATCGCGCAGCGTGGGATCAAGGCCCTCGCGCTTTTCAAGGGCGAGCTTGTAGGCCGCACGGGCTTCCGCATCCTTCTTTTGCAGCGCGAGCACGTCGCCGCGGGTGGCCGCAAGCGCGGCGGCAAAGGCGTCGGGCGCCGCCACCGTCAGCACCTTGAGCGCAGCTTCGAGCGCGCCCTCGTCGATCATCACGTTGGCCAGCCGCAGCCGGGCCAGCGTCTTCAATTCCTCGCTGCGCGCGTTGTCGGCTGCCCACTGCAATTGGGCACGTGCCGTCTTGAGGTCGCCATTCTGGAAATGCACCTTCGCCGAGAGCAGCGCCGCCATGGCTGCATAACTGGTGCGCGGATAATTCTCCAGGATCGTCCCGGCGGCCTCGCGTGCCGCCTTCGCATCGCCGGCGCGTGCGGCCTTCTGCAGTTCCGCATAGACGGGCGCGGCCTGTGCCGCCTGGTTGCGCTGGTACCAGGTCCAGGCGTTCCAGGCAGCGAATGCCAGCAGCACCACGGTGATGGCCATGACGACCTGGTTGCCGTGCTGACGCCACCATGCCTTCAGTTCGGCCAGTTGTTCCTGCTCTTCGAGATCCAGATTGCTCATGCTTCATCTTCCTGAAATAGGTGTGATCCGACCGCATCCGCGATGGCTGCAATCTTAACGCGTTGCTGCGCCTTCTCTTCGCGCAGGGGCTTGAGCGTCGCCTCTCCCGCCGCCACCTCGTCGTCGCCAAGGATGACGGCAAGCCATGCGCCGCTGGCGTCCGCCTTCTTCATCTGCGACTTGAAACTGCCGCCGCCGCAATGCTGCACGACCTCGAAGCCGGCCGCGCGCAGATCTTCCGCCACGCGAAACGCCGAGCGCGAGGCCAACTCCCCCTGGTTCACCAGATAGACATCCGGGCCGGCGGCATCCGTCGCCTGGCCTTCCTTGGCCATCAGCGCCAGCAGGCGTTCGATGCCCATGGCCCAGCCGCAGGCGGGCGCGGGCTTGCCGCCGAGCTGCTCCATCAGGCCGTCATAGCGGCCGCCGCCGCATACGGTACCCTGGGCCCCCAGCTTGTCCGTCACCCATTCGAACACCGTCAGGTTGTAGTAATCAAGGCCGCGCACCAGCCGCGGATTGATGACATAGGCAATGCCGGCGTCCTTGAGTATCGTCTGCACGCCATCAAAGTGCTTCAGCGAGTCATCGCCCAGGTAATCCAGCAGCCGCGGCGCCCCCGCAATCAGCCCCTGCAGGTCCGGATTCTTGCTGTCGAGCACGCGCAGCGGATTGGCATGCATGCGCCGGCGCGAGTCCTCGTCGAGGTACGCCTCGTTGTCACGCAGGTACGCGACCAGCGCCTCGCGATGCGTGACGCGCTCAGGCAGGGAGCCCAGCGAGTTGATGTGCAGGCTGATGCCCGACAGGCCGAGGTCATCCCACAGGCGCTGACACATCAACATCTGCTCGGCATCGATGTCCGGCCCGGCGAAGCCCATCGCTTCGGCCCCGACCTGGTGGAACTGGCGATAACGGCCCTTCTGCGGACGCTCATGCCGGAACATCTGCCCGAAGTAATAGAGTCGCTGCGGGCCAGGGTACAGCAGGCTGTGTTCGATGGCCGCGCGTACCGTCGATGCGGTTGCCTCGGGCCGCATGGTCAGCCGCTCGCCATTCAGGTCATCGACGAAGCTGTACATTTCCTTCTCGACGATGTCGGTCGTCTCGCCGATGGCGCGGCGGAACAGCGCGGTCTGCTCGAGAATCGGCGTGCGGATGTTGCGGTAGCCGTAGCCGCGCAGCCATGCGCGCAGCACGTCCTCCAGGGCCTCCCAGCGTTCGGACTCGCCCGGCAGGATGTCGTTCATGCCGCGCACGGCAGTGATGCCCGCGCTCATGGCATCAGCGCCTTGACCGGAATGACCGTGCCTTTGGGCGGCTGCCCGGCCGCAGGGGCCTGCCGCAGGCGCCCGCCTTCGCCATAGGTGCGCCCCACGTAGGCCTCGACGATGGCCTGGAACTCCTCGGCGATGCGCCCGCCCTTGAGTGTTACGGTCTTCTGCCCGTCCTCGTACACCGGCGCCACCGGATGCTCGCCCGCGCCAGGGAGGCTGATGCCGATGTTGGCCTGCTTGGACTCTCCCGGCCCGTTGACCACGCATCCCATGACCGCGACATGCATGTCCTCCACACCCGGGTACCGCGCGCGCCAGAGCGGCATCTGTCTGCGCAAATAAGCCTGGATTCTCGAGGCCAGCTCCTGGAAATAGGTGCTGGTCGTGCGCCCGCAACCGGGACATGCGATGACCATGGGCGCAAAGGAACGCAGACCCATGGTCTGCAGGATCTCCTGCGCAACGACCACTTCCTGGGAGCGGTCGCCACCGGGCTCCGGCGTCAATGAGACGCGGATGGTGTCGCCGATCCCGGCCTGCAGCAATACGGCCATGGCAGCCGTCGATGCGACGATGCCCTTGGAACCCATGCCCGCTTCCGTCAGCCCCAGGTGCAGGGGGTAGTCGCAACGACGCGCCAGGTCGCGATATACGGCGATCAGGTCCTGTACGCCGCTCACCTTGCAGGAGAGCATGATGCGATCCCCGGGCAGGCCCAGTTCCTCTGCGCGCGCCGCCGATTCGAGCGCCGAGGAGATCAGCGCCTCGCGCATGACCACCTCGGCCGAACGCGGCGCAACCAGTTTCGAATTGGCGTCCATCAGCCGGGCCAGCAGTTCCTGGTCCAGGCTGCCCCAGTTCACGCCTATTCGCACCGGCTTGTCGTGACGGCAGGCCAGTTCGATCATGGTGGCGAATTGCTCGTCGCGCTTCGCCCCGCGCCCCACGTTGCCTGGATTGATCCGGTACTTGGCCAGCGCCTGCGCGCACTCCGGATAATCCTTCAGCAGCTTGTGCCCGTTGTAATGGAAATCCCCGACCAGCGGCACTGCGCAGCCTGCCGCATCGAGGCGTTGCCGGATGCGCGCAACCTGTGCCGCGGCCTCGGGGGAATTGACGGTAATGCGAACCACTTCCGAGCCCGCGCGCGCCAGCGCCTCGACCTGCCTGGCGGTGGCCTCGGCGTCGGCGGTATCGGTATTGGTCATGGATTGCACCATGATCGGCGCTCCGCCGCCCACCGCCACCCCACCGACCTGCACACGGCGTGAAACGCGGCGCTGTATGGTTTCCGACATCCCTACTCCAGAATCAGTCGAGCAACGTCGACCTTGTAATGCGGCCGCAGGTCCACTGCCTGGCCGTTGTAGAAGAGGCGAACGCTCGGCGCGTTGCCGATGACCACGTCAAACGGCGGCTTGCCGCCGAGTTCATGTTCGGAGCCGCCGCGATTCATCTGCGACAGGAGAATGCGGCCATCCGCCTGCCTGATTTCCACCCACGACTCCCGCTGGAACTGCAGCACGAGCCGTGCAGTTCCGGCCGCCGCCGGCACCGGGACGCGAACCACAGCCGGCGCGTCCTTCGCCTCTGCCACCGGGGCCGCTACGGGCTTGGCCGCGGCAGCCGGCGCCGCAGCCTGCGGAGCCGCCGGCGAGCCAGAGGCGGCGGCAGGACCTGCCACCCGACTTTCGGACAATGGCGCTGGCGTTGCCTCAGGCGCGGGTACAGCGACGGGTGTCGGCGGGGCAGCCGGCCTCGGCGTGCGGGCACTCCATGGCAAGAAACCGGTCTGCCATTCGTAAGCGACGGCCAATGCCGCCAGCACCACCAGCACCGACAACACCGCGTACACGCGCGTCGATCGCCTGGCGCCGTCGGGAAACGGTATGCGCGTTGCACGCAGGTCGACCGTGGCCGGCGCGGGAATTTCCCGCCGACCCAGTTCGTGCAGCAGCGGCGCGGCATCCAGTTCAAGCAGTTTCGCGTAGCTGCGGATCATCCCGCGCACGAAGGTCGCGCCCGGCAGCCGGGGAAAATCATCCTGCTCAAGCGCCTCGATCTGGCGCACCCCGTACTTCAGGTCCTTGGCAACGTCGGCGAGCGACAGTCCACGTTCCATGCGCCGCCTGGCCAGCGCGACGCCAGGCGAGAGCTGGGTCGGCGCAGCTGCCGGCGTTTCCGTCGAACTGGTGTCCGGTATCGCGTCATTCATGCGTCACCCGCCATCACTTCAGTCGTACTGCCACTTCAGGAGCTCCTGATGCTCGGGCGATCCCGAAAACTGCCTGCGCAACTGCGACGCATAAACGGATTCCGCGCTCTTGTCGCCGAGCCGGCGTTCCACTCGCAGAGCGAGCCAGAGCGACTCGGCGGACAGCTCCACCAGCTTGTTGTAGCGACCGACCAGGCTGCGCGACTCGACCAGCTGTCCGCGCTTGTAGCGCAGCTGCGCCAGGCCAATCACCGCTGCGGGATAGTTGGGGTCCAGCCGCAGGGCGCGCTCGAAGAAATCGAGCGCCTCGGCCTGCAGGTTCTTGCGCATGGCGCACTCCCCCGCTAGGGTGTAGGTCTTCTGCGGTGTCGAGTAGAGCGGGTTCCGCACGGCGGCCAGAAAATACCGCAGCGACTGCTCCTCGCGGTTGGTGCGGCACAGGAACCAGCCGTAGTTGTGGTTGACATCGGGATCGCTGGCATTGAGCCGCAGCGCGCGCTCGAAGTTGGCCTGCGCCTGATCGTTCTCGCGCAGCTCCGCATGCACGAGCGCCAGGACGTTGTAGGCGGGGGCGTAGCTCGGATCAGCGGCAATCGATATCCGCAACTCCTCCAGCGCCACGGCGAGGTTGCCGCGCTCGTAATAGGCGCCGGCCAGTTCGGTATGGATCCGCGCGCGATCGCGCGGCGGCCCCTGCTGGGCAATCTGGTCTCCGGAATCGTCCTGAGAATCAACCGTGCGCTCGAGCCCATCCGAGCCCTGAGGGGTTCCGGCGCAGGCGGCGACAATCAGGACCGGTACCAGCCCGGTCAGCAGCCGCATCAATCCTCTCATGGCCATCACGCCTCCGCCCGTGCGATGTGAAATTTGCGCCGCGTCCTGTCCGCAATGCGCCCGGCCAGTTGTCCGCAGGCCGCGTCGATATCCTCCCCGCGCGTCCTGCGCGTCGTCGTAACCACCCCCGCACCGTTCAGCGTTTCGCTGAATCTGCGGATCGCCTCGGGACGCGACCGCCGGTACCCGGCCCCGGGAAAGGGATTGAACGGTATCAGGTTGATCTTGCACGATACCTCCCCCGCAATGCCAATGAGTTGCTGCGCGTGCGCAGCGCTGTCGTTGACGCCAGCGAGCATGACGTACTCGAAGGTGACGAAATCACGTGGTGCCCGGTCCAGGTACCGCCGGCAGGCCCCGAGCAATGCCTGCAGCGGGTACTTGATATTGATGGGCATCAGCCGGTCCCGCAACCCATCGTTGGGCGCGTGCAGGGAGACTGCCAGTGCCACCGGGCACTCCTCCCGCAACCTGTCCATCAGGGGCACGATACCGGAGGTCGACAGGGTCACCCGGCGCCGGGACAGCCCATAGGCATTGTCGTCGAGCATCAGCCTGAGCGCGGGGACCACTGCCTCGTAGTTCAGCAGCGGTTCACCCATGCCCATCATCACCACATTGCTGATCACGCGCTCGCCGCTGGCGCTGGCGCCAAGCAGGCGATTGGCCAGCCACAGCTGCCCGATGATTTCCGCGGTCTTCAGGTTTCGATTGAAGCCCTGCTTGCCGGTCGAACAGAACCCGCAGGCCAAGGTGCAGCCTGCCTGACTCGATATGCACAGCGTGCCGCGCTGCGCCTCCGGAATGAACACCGTCTCGATCGCGCTGGTTCCCACGTTCAGCAGCCACTTGCGGGTTCCGTCGGCAGCGACCGAATCACTGATGACCCCGGGCGCCTCGACGACGGCCGTGCCGACGAGGTTCTCGCGCAGGGAACGCGCGAGGTCGCTCATCGATGCGAATTCGCCCTCCCCGCGCCGGTGGATCCAGCGCATGACCTGACGGGCGCGGAAGGGCTTCTCGCCGATCTCGGCGAAAAATCCTCTCAGCGCGTCAGAGTCGAGGTCGAGGAGATTGGTAGTCACGGCAGGCGCAGGCTCAACGAGCGTGCACGTCCAGAGATGAAAAGAAGAAGACAATCTCGGCACACGCCGTTTCCGGCGCATCGGACCCGTGCACGGCGTTGGCGTCGATGCTGTCGGCAAAATCAGCGCGAATGGTGCCCTTGTCCGCCTTTTTCGGGTCGGTGGCGCCCATCAGCTCGCGATTCCTCGCGATGGCGTTCTCGCCCTGCAGAACCTGAACCATGATCGGACCCGACACCATGAACTTCACCAGGTCGCGAAAAAACGGCCGCTCCTTGTGCACGGCGTAGAACTGTTGCGCCTCGGCTTCCGATAGCTGTAACATGCGGGCCGCAATCACGCGCAATCCGGCATTTTCGAATCGCGAGTAAATCTGCCCGATCACATTCTTGGCAACGGCATCAGGCTTGATGATCGACAGCGTCCTCTCTACAGCCATGCAAATCTCCAGTCGTTTTCTCGAGAAAATGGGTGTGACCCTCGGAACCGGACAGGTCCTTCAATCTGGTCGGTGAATCCGCCACTGCGGCCCGCCCAAGGGGCGCGGTCGGCAGGGCATCGATCGCGGCGGGTCATGCGGCTGGCAGACAGCGCCCGAAAGCCCTGCGCCGCGCCTCGCGAAGCAGACGCAAAAACCTTCCTAACTTTTTATTTTATCAGGCTTTTGCTGCATTGTCCGCGCGCTCAGCGAAACGGTTCCCAGCTCGCAATGACCCCAGGTTCCCCCTCCCCGGCCTGCCAGTCGCTGCTCTCGCCCAGTCCCGGCACGCAGACGAGTTCGCCGCCGCAGTAGATCAACGGTACGCGATCACGCCGCCACGGCGGGATGCCACTTTCCTGAAACAGGTTCTTCAGGCTGCGGTGCGGGCGCGCGGCTCCCACCCGCAGGCGTTCTCCGCCCCGCCGCAGCCGCAACTGCAGGCTCGCCCGCTGCAACCTCAGGCGCGCTGCGGAGAGCCCACGGCCAAGTTCCGGCTTGCAGCGCAGCACGCCGCCCAGCGCCATGAGCGGCACGGCCGGCTCGGCGTTCCACGGCTCGGAAAAATCAGCGCCTGCCAGTCCCGGCTGGCGGTCGAGATACAGCAGTCCGCGATAACGACGGAATGTCCACTCGCGGCAGGACACCGCCATGACGGCATCGTCGCGGGCAACCCGCGCCTGGCGCAGAACTTCGGTCAACCGCGGACTCCCTGGCCAGGGCGCACCACGCAGCTCGCACCAGCGGCGCAGCGCATTGCGCGAACGCGCCTCGCCCAGTTCGCCGAGCGTGCGCACATGCAATGCGTCGGCCCGGACCGCAACGGCGAGGTCCAGGTCCGCGAGCTGATCCAGCAGAACCCCGGCTTCGGCAAGGTTGGCCGCACCGAGCACCACGGAGTCGCGAAAGGCGGGAAAGACTGACTCGAAGTCCGGAACGATGCGTTCGCGGATGAAATTCCTGCGCAGCATTAGGTTCGCATTCGATTCATCGACGACCCATTGCAGGCCGCGTTCGCGCGCGTAGGCTTCGATTGACTGGCGCGAGGCGCCGAGCAGCGGCCGCAGCAGCGTCGCGCCGGAGTCATTCACGCTTCGGGATACCGGCATTCCCGACAGCCCCCTCACGCCGGCTCCCCGAGCCAGATTCAACAGGACCGTCTCCACCTGATCGTCCCGATGCTGGGCGAGCACGATGAAATCGGTCGGCATGCGCGCGAAGGCCTCGAAACGCGCCTGGCGCGCCGCGCCCTCGATGCCCAACGCGCGATAGGGACCGATGTCGACCGTCTCCGTGCTGAACGGCACGCCGAGCTCCCGGCAGCGCTCCATGCAGAAAGCGGCCCAGTTTCCGGCATTTGGACTGATGCCATGGTTGACGTGCAGGACCTGCAGGGAAAAGCGCATCTCCGGCGCAAGGCGCACCAGCAGATCGAGCAGCACCAGCGAATCGATGCCCCCCGACAGACCCAGCAACAGGTTCGCGCCCTGGGAGATGCGCGGCCGCAAGGCGGCCGCGACCACCGCAGTCAGGTCAGCCGACTTCGATTTCCTTGAACTTGCCATAGCTCATGAGGCGCTCGAAGCGCTCTTCGACGAGCTCGGCCGGACTCTTGTCGCTGAGAGCCCGCAGCGCATCCTGCAGCGCCTTCTTCAGCAACTGCGCGGCGGCGGCCACGTCGCGATGGGCACCGCCGAGCGGTTCGGCGACGATTTTGTCGATCAATCCCAGCGTCTTGAGCCGAGAGGACGTAATGCCAAGGGTTTCCGCCGCCTCGGGCGCCTTGCTGGCGCTCTTCCAGAGGATCGATGCGCAGCCCTCGGGCGAGATCACCGAATAGGTGGCGTACTGCAGCATCATCACCACGTCGCCCACCGCGATCGCCAGTGCCCCGCCCGAACCGCCTTCGCCGATCACCGTGCAGATGATCGGCACGCGCAGTTCCGACATGACGAACAGGTTGCGCCCGATCGCCTCGGACTGGCCGCGTTCCTCAGCGCCGATGCCCGGATAGGCGCCGGGCGTATCGACGAAGGTCAGCACCGGGATGCCGAACCGTTCAGCGAGCTTCATCAGGCGCAGCGCCTTGCGGTAGCCCTCGGGCCGGGGCATGCCGAAATTCCGGTAGATCTTGTCTTTCGTGTCGCGGCCTTTCTGGTGGCCGATGACCATCACCGTGCGGCCGTTGAATCGGGCCAGGCCGCCGACGATGGATGCGTCGTCGGCAAACGCTCGATCGCCGTGCAGCTCTTCGAAGTCGGTGAATATCGCGTTGATGTAGTCGAGCGTATAGGGCCGCTGCGGATGACGTGCCACCTGCGCCACCTGCCACGGCGTCAGCTTGTCGTAGATGTCCTTGGTCAGCGCCTGACTTTTCTTCTGCAGCCGCTGGATCTCTTCCGAAATGTCCACGGCCGAATCGTCCTGGACATAGCGCAGTTCCTCGATCTTCGACTCGAGGTCGCCAATGGGCTGTTCAAACTCAAGGAAGATGGCATTCAACGCGCAAACCGGAGCTGAGCCCTTGGAGAAACGTGCCCAATTCTACCGCAAGCCCGTCCGGCGGCCCTCGCATTCCTGCCGCAGGTCGCACCGGCCCGCATCGGCAGATGCCCTG
>VGIE01000049.1 GCA_016867955.1 Betaproteobacteria bacterium | reverse complement strand
CCCGGTCTTCATGCTGCGCAGGTTGAAAAACAGCTTGCGCTGCGCCTTGGTGGTGGCGATCTTCACGAGACGCCAGTTACGCAGGATGAATTCGTGCATCTCCGCCTTGATCCAGTGGATGGCGAAGGACACCAGCCGCACGCCGCGTTCCGGATCGAAGCGCTTGACCGCCTTCATCAGGCCGATATTGCCCTCCTGGATCAGGTCGGCCTGAGGAAGGCCGTAACCGGTGTAGCCGCGCGCAATGGCCACCACCACCCGCAGGTGGGACAGCACCAGCTGCCGCGCCGCTTCGATGTCGTCTTCGCTGCGGAACTTGCGCGCCAGGCTCAGCTCGGCCTCCGGCGTGAGGATCGGAAACCGGTTGACGGACTGGATGTAGTTCTCGATGCTGCCGACACCGACCGGCACCATGGGTAACGGTACTGGCAACGCTGAAGCGTGTGTCATTCGAAGTCTCCTTCTGCGCATTCGGGTTGACCGAACATCCCTGTCGGTCATCCCCGTCGCTTGGCAGCCCGGCTGCCAGCCATGGTTGGGCTGGAGCATGATTGCCTTTACTTGCTCAATTTTAGCACTCAGTACATTCGAGTGCTAATCGGCCGGAAAGTTCCCGAAAGTTTCGGTCGGGCAACTCGCCGATCCAATGGTCAGTGGGGTTGAACAGTAAGTAAGTGTCTGCTAACTGATAGGTAGCTGCCCAGCCAGCCAAGCAGTCCGGCAAAGACCAGAACGGCGGAGGCATCCGGCAAGGAAACGAGGCGCAGCACGGGCAGCACGCCGAAGATCGGGCCCAATCTGGCGAGGTCCGTATTGAACAGCAGCAGCGCTCCCTGCACGATGCCCAGGGCGGCGAGTCCGCCGCCGACCCCGAGCAGAACTCCCTCGTGGTAGAACGGCCGTCGCACATAGGCGTCCGTTGCGCCCACCAGCTTGCTGACCTCGATTTCCTCGCGCTGGGTAAGGATCTGCAGCCGGATCGTATTGAAGGTGACGGCAATCAGCGCAAACCCGAGCAGGACGCCCAGCATGAGCACGGCGGTGCGGGCGATCTTCAGCAAAGAGTCGATGCGGCGCACCCAGGCCGAATCCACCTGCACGATGCTGATGCCGGGAAGCGCGCGAAACTGTGCCTCGAGGCGCGCCGCAGTCTCCGCATCCGCGCTGCCGAGCGTGACCACGAACGCGTCCGGCAAGGGATTTTCGCGCAGGGAGGTGATGACATCGCCGAGCCCCGGGACACGCTTCAGGCCAGCCAGCGCAGCATCGCGCGGCACGAATCGCACCGCCTGTACGCCCGGGGCGCTGCGCAGCTGTGCCTCCAGCGCCGAATCCTCGGCCCGCCAGGACGGAGACAGAAAAATGCTTATCTGCGGTTCCGTCGGCAGGGAGCCAGCGTACGTCTGCAGGTTTGCCAGCAGGGCGTAGCCGCCCAGCGGGAGCGCCAGCACTACGCCAAGAACAACCATGTTGGCGATTGATGCGAAGGGCGAGCCGGCAAACCGCGCCAGCGTCTGCTGCAGCGATTGCAGGTGATGCCTGAGCCAGGCGGTCATGCGGCAACGCGTCCATGGTCAAGCGCGACGACGCGACCCTGTTCCAGCGAATGCCGGTCATGCGTGGCAATCAGAACAGTGACGCCGACCTGGTTGAAGGAGCGGAACATCCCCATGATGATGTCGGCGTACTCGGCATCGAGATTGGACGTTGGCTCGTCCGCGATCAGGATGCTGGGCCGGTTGACCACCGCGCGGGCAATGCACAGGCGCTGCTGTTCGCCGCCGGACAGTGCCACCGGGTTTGCGCGTTCCCGGTCGAGCAGCCCGACCTTGTCGAGAGCCGCGCGCGCGCGCCGCGCCGAGTCCCGGTATGGCTGGCCGGTCACGAGTAGCGGCAACATCACGTTGTCGAAGACGCTGCGGTCGAACAGCAGCTTCTGGTCCTGGAACACAAGGCCGAGGTTGCGGCGCAGGAAGGGGACGCCCCGCGCTGACAGTGACCCGACGTTTTGCCCCGCGACAAGCACACTGCCACTCGACGGCCGCTCGATGGCGGCGATCAGCCTGAACAGGGTGCTCTTGCCCGCGCCGCTGCGTCCGGTAAGAAATACGAACTCCCCCGGTTCTATTTGGAATGAAACCCCCGTCAAAGCCTCCCGGCCTCCCGGGTAGCGTTTGGTTACGCCGCTCAGGCTGATGATGGGCTGGGTCACGCGTGCGCTGCGGTCATGTCAGCGGGTGGTCACGAGTGGCAATCGCGTACTCGGCAACGCCCAAACCGCGTTCAATCGAGCAGGGCCGCAACAAAGTCGCTGGCGCTGAAAGGCCGCAGGTCGTCGAGGCCCTCGCCCACGCCGAGATAGCGTATCGCCAGGGGACGGGAGGATGCGGGCAACTGCCTGCGAGCGTAGGCAATGCCGGCCACGACCCCGCCCTTGGCCGTGCCATCGAGCTTGGTCAGGATGAGTCCAGTAAGCCCGAGCGCCTCATCGAACGCCCTGACCTGATTGAGGGCTATCTGCCCGGTGTTCGCATCGAGCACCAGCCAGACTTCGTGCGGCGCCGAGGCATCGGCCTTGCCGATTACGCGCTTGATCTTGCGCACCTCGTCCATCAGGTGGCGCTGAGTCGGCAACCGGCCTGCCGTATCGGCAAGCAGCACGTCGATATTTCGCGCGCGCGCCGCGTGGACGGAGTCGAAGATCACCGCGGCGGGATCGCCGCCCGACTGCGAGATGACCGCGACGCCGTTCTTTTCGCCCCAGGCGGCCAGCTGTTCACGCGCCGCGGCGCGAAAGGTGTCGCCCGCCGCGAGGAGCACACTCCGCCCCTGCTGCTGGAACAGCTTGGCCAGCTTGCCGATCGATGTGGTCTTGCCGGCGCCATTCACGCCTGCAAGCATGATCACGAATGGTTGCGGCAGCTTGCCCGTGGTCTCCAAGGGGTCGGGCCCTTCGAGCTGTGAGAGCAACTCGCAAAGAATGTCTCTCAGCAGCTGCCTCAGTTGCTCCGCCGTCTCGACCCGCTCCTTCTTCGCGCGCCCGCGCAGCTGAGAGAGCAAATAGGCAGTCGCCTCCATGCCAGTGTCGGCGGCAATCAGCGCCGATTCCAGGTCTTCGAAAAACGACTCTTCGAGTTTGCGCCCCGTGAACAGGTCGGTGAGTTGCGAGCGCGTGTTCCTCAGGCCCTCCTTGAGCCGCGCAAGGAAAGACTGCTTCAAAGCGGGAGATTCCGGCGCCGCGCCTGGGTTGCTTTTCTTCAAGAGGCCGAGCATCAGGATAGCGATTGTGGGGTGCGGGAGCGTGGGTGCAGACTGGCGCGCATTCAAGTGCGGGAGCACGTCGGGAAAGGCGCTAAGATAGGCCTGGATTCTATCAGTTTCACCCCAATGCCCCGTCCACGTGTACGCGCAGATTCTTCGATTGCGAGGCAACTCCGCGTTCCCGCCGGCGGAGAGGTGCGCATCATTGCGGGGGAGTGGCGCAGCCGGCGCATTGCCTTTCCCGAGGCGCCCGGCCTGCGGCCAACGCCGGACAGGGTACGGGAAACCCTGTTCAACTGGCTGGGCCATGACCTTGCGGGCTACAGGTGCCTCGACTTGTTTGCTGGTTCCGGCGCGCTGGGGTTTGAAGCGCTGTCGCGCGGGGCGGAGAAGGTCATCCTTGTTGAGCGCAGTCCGACCGTGGTGCGCGCGCTGGAAGGCAACGCCGCACGTTTGGGCGCGATGGGGACGGATCGGCTCCGGATCGTGCGCGCCGATGCGCTAGAATTCCTGCGACGCGAGAGGGATGCCGCGGCTGCGGGGCAGTCAAGTGCGCGGTTCGATGTGGTGTTCCTCGACCCTCCGTTCGGCGATCACGTCTCGTCGGAGGTGCTTGGCCTGTTGCCGGCAATGCTGGCGACCGGGGGAGGCGTCTACCTGGAGGCCGGCGGACCGGCAGCATTGCGTCCCCCCTGGAAGACGGTCGGGCGAGGCAGGGCGGGCAGGGTGCATTTTCAATTGATACGATGGGAACCAGAGTGACGATTGCCGTATATCCCGGGACGTTTGACCCGATTACCAGTGGACACGAGGATCTCGTGCGCCGCGCATCAATCCTTTTCGACCGTGTCGTCGTCGGCGTGGCCGACAGTCGCGGCAAGAAACCGTTCTTTTCGCTGCAGGAGCGGATCGACCTGGCAAGCCGCGTACTGTCGCAGTATGAGAATGTGAAAGTCTTGGGCTTTAGCGGGCTGTTGCGCGATTTTGTACGCGACCAGGGGGCCAAGGTGATCATGCGCGGACTGCGTGCCGTGTCGGATTTCGAATTCGAATTCCAGCTTGCAGGCATGAACCGGCGGCTGATTCCCGATGTGGAAACCGTTTTCCTCACGCCTGAAGAGCATCATCTCTTCATTTCGGCGACCCTCGTGCGCGAGATCGCCACGCTCGGTGGAGATGTCGGGCAGTTCGTCCATCCGCTGGTGCAGCAGGCCATGGCGGAGAAGGTGCGTACCACTCGCAGCTGAGCGCGCGCGGCCCGGGGCCGGCAGGCGGAGGGAACCGGAGCCGATCTGGATGGCTAGTGCTGGCAGTGGGGGCAGTAGAAAGTCGAACGCTGCCCCATGCGCGCCAACCGTACCGGACGCTTGCAGACCCGACAGGGTTCCCCTTCGCGTCCATACACGAAGTACTGCTGCTGAAAATAGCCCGACGACCCATCCGAGTGGACAAAATCGCGCAGGCTACTGCCCCCTGAGTGGAGTGCTTCGAGCAGTGTCGTGCGCACTTCGGCGGCAAGCCGGTCGTAGCGCGCGAGAGAGACGCGTCCGGCGCGGGTACCCGGGCGGATTCCCGCGCGAAACAGACTCTCGTTGGCGTAAATGTTGCCGACACCGACCACGACCCTGTGGTCCATGAGCAGAACCTTGACCGGCGTCCGGCGACCCTGGGCAGCCGCATGCAGAACGCTGCCGGAAAATCCCACTCCCAGCGGCTCCACTCCCAGATGCACCAGCAGCGGGTGCGTCTGCACGTCGCTCCCCGCATGCCAGAGAACCGCGCCAAAACGGCGCGGGTCGCGCAGGCGAATCGACTGCCTCCCGAACTGCAGGTCGACATGATCGTGCACGCCAGCAGGTTCGGCGGCCTGCACGATGCGCAGGCTGCCCGACATGCCAAGGTGCAGGATCAACCACCCACCTGCCATCTGCAGCAACAGATACTTGCCTCGGCGTTTCACTTCCTGAACGGTGTTGCCGGTGACCAGTGCGGCTAGGCGCTTCGGCACGGGCCAGCGCAGGCTCGGATTGCGCACGATGACTCCGGTCGCGCGCCGACCGGTGATTGCGGGGGCAATGCCGCGGCGGGTGATTTCTACTTCGGGAAGCTCCGGCATCGGATCCATGCTGTGGCGAGCGATGCCGAACTATATCCAATCCGCCAGAGGGGTGGCGGAGAAAGGTGTCCTTGGAGCCATTTCAGAATTACCGAAGCGGCCTCCCGATGCAGGGGTGGCTGAGGTGATTAACTCTCAAGTGCGATATGACCGCCGCGACGGGTGGATGCACCGGTGACAGGGACAGAACGCGCCGTTATCGCTTGCGGGTCGGGGCGCTGCTCCCTAAACTGTGGGGCCTAAACTGCGGGGCCGCAATATCCCAGTGGTTTTTTTGGCGCCATCGGATGCAAACCGTTCTCTACAGACTTCTCCGCCTGCCTTTCTTGGCCGTGATCGGCGCCATTCTCGTCACCGCTCAAGTCAGCGCGTCGCCGACGCCGCACGCCGGTCCGGTTGCGTCAGGAGACCCCCTGCACCCGCCTGTCCGCGTGGCGCAGCAGCCTGGCGCGCCGATCTCCCAGGCGCAGTCGCCCAGAGGCGCGGCGCGTGCCGCGGAGCCTGCGCCGGCCCTGCCCTTGCAGGATCTCACCGAGACCATCCTGTACGAGTTCCTGCTGGCGGAGGTTGCGGCACAGCGGGGCGAGATCGGACTGGCCGCGCAGGCCTATGTGGACCTGGCCAAGCGCACGCGCGATCCGCGCATCGCCCGACGGGCGACAGAGATCGCAACGTTCGCGCGCATGGGCAATGCCGCGGTGGGTGCAGCACGCATCTGGCACGAAACCGACCCGCGGTCGACCCGTGCCCTGCAGTCTCTGGCCGGGCTGCTGATCGCCGCGAATCGGCTGGACGAGGCTGAACCCTACCTGAAGAAAATGCTCGCCGTTCCTGGTGTCAATGTTGGCGACGTGTTTACACAGATCGGCCGCACGCTGGCGAACGCCCCCAACAAGGCCGGCGCCGTCCGACTGGTGCGCGCGCTCGCAGCAGACTATCCATCCGAGCCACAAGCGCTCTTTACCGTGGCGCAGGTTGCGTTTGCCGCGGGCGATGAAAGATCTGCGCTTGAGGCTGTCCGCAGCGTACGCGGGCTGCGCGCCGACTGGGAGGCCGCGATGTTGCTGGAGGCGCTGATCCTCCAGGGACGCTCGAATACCGAAGCCCTGCAGGCGCTGAGGGGCTTTCTTAAGGCGAATCCCAGCGCACGTGAAGTGCGCCTGGCGTACGCGCGCGGGCTGGTGACTGACAAGCGTTTTTCGGAAGCACGCGCCGAGTTCCAGGGCCTGCTCGCATCGTTTCCTGACAATACGGATGTGATCTACGCCGTCGCGCTGTTGTCAATACAGCTCAAGGACTATGCCCTCGCCGAGACCAGCCTAAAACGCCTCCTGGGCCTTGATTACCGTGACAAGGAAGCGGTGAGGCTCCAATTGGGACAAATCGCCGAGGATCAGAAGCGGCCGGCCGACGCGCTCGACTGGTACAAGTCGGTCGGGGCCGGCGAGCAGTACTTGCTGTCACGCATCCGCTATGCGCAGGTGCTGGCAAAGCAGGGACAGTTGGGACAGGCGCGTGCCTGGCTGCAGGCAAGCGAGATCACCGATCGACAGCAGCGTGTCCAACTGCTTCTGAGCGAAGTGCAACTGATGCGCGACGCGAACCAGATCAAGGATGCCTTCGATCTCGTGGCGCGCGAACTCGATCAGCTGCCGGACAATCCCGAGCTGCTGTACGACCACGCGATGCTTGCGGAGCGGCTCGATCGAATCGATGTGCTTGAGTCCAGCCTGCGCAGGCTGATCGGCATCCGTCCCGACCATGCGCATGCCTATAATGCCCTTGGCTATTCACTCGCTGACCGCAACATGCGGCTGTCGGAGGCGCGCGAACTGATCGAGAAGGCGCTCAAGCTCGCGCCCGAGGACGCGTTCATCATCGACAGCATGGGCTGGGTGCTGTTCCGGCAGGGCCAGCCTGCAGAGGCGCTGCAGTACCTGCGACGCGCCTTTGCTGCGCGGCCGGACCCCGAAATCGCGGCGCATCTTGCAGAAGTGCTGTGGACCCTCGGGAATCGTGACGAGGCAGAGCGCATATTCAAGGACGGGCTGGAGAAGAATCCCGGCAACGACGTGTTGTTGAACACCCTCAAGCGCATCAAACCCTGAACGGCAATGCGGGACAGACCGGTCGGCGGCGCATCGCCCCGCCCTGGTCCGCAGGGCGGGGATGCCGCCCCCCTCTCGCTGACATGCAGTTGCGCTTTTCCGACGTCGTTCAATCCTGAATCATCGTGAATTCCACAATCTCCCATCTGCTCGCAGGCGTTCTCTCATTGTGCCTTTCTGCTTGCGCGACGCTGCCGGTCATCCTGCCCGGCGCCAATCCGGGAGGGTTCGAACTCTCGGGGCGTGCCGCTATCCGTTACGGCGAGCAGGGTGGCAGCACGCGCATCGTCTGGCGGCATGGGTCGGCGATCGACGATCTGTTGATCACCGGGCCGCTCGGACAGAGCATCGCGCGGATTGCGCGGTACAACGAGGAAGTGGTGTTGACGACCGCCGAGGGCCGGGAGTTCCGTGCGGCCGATGCCGAAGCCCTGACCGAATCAGTGCTCGGCTGGCGCCTGCCGCTCGCCGGTCTGCCGGATTGGTTGCGCGGCCGGCCGGCCGCCGCCCGCCCGGCGCGCGTGGAGCGCGATGAGCAGGGTCGCATCCGGGAGTTGCTGCAGGACGAATGGCTCGTCGAGTACCTGGCGTGGAACGAGGCACTACCCGCGCGCATGAACCTCTCGCGCGATGGCGCGCGCGGGCGGGTCGAGATCCGGCTGATCCTCGACCAATGGACGCAGGCGCCGCGATGAGCGTCACGACCACCCGCGAATTGCCTTGGGGCCAGGTTTTTCCGGCGCCCGCGAAGGTGAACCTGTTCCTGCACGTCACGGGGCGGCGCGCCGATGGCTATCATCTGCTGCAGACGGCCTTCCGGCTGGTGGATCTGCAGGACAGCCTGCGCTTTTTCCCCGGGCGGGCCGGCGATTTCAGGCTGGTCACGCCGCTTCCCGGCGTGCGGGAGGAGGACGATCTTTGCGTGAGGGCTGCGCGGGCGCTGCAGGGGGCATCCCGCCATTCGCTCGGGGTGCACATCGCGCTCGAAAAGCGTATCCCGATTGGAGGAGGGCTGGGGGGCGGCAGTTCGGATGCCGCGACCACCCTGCTCGCACTCAATCACCTTTGGGGGCTGGGGCTGGGTCGCCGCGAGTTGATGGCGATTGGTTTGCGGCTTGGGGCTGACGTTCCGTTCTTCCTGCTGGGGGCCAATGCATTTGCCGAGGGCATCGGCGAAGCATTGACACCCGTAGAGCTGGCGCCAGCCTGGTACCTCATCCTGGTGCCGCCTGTTGCGGTGCCGACAGCCGCCGTTTTTGCCGCGCCAGAATTGACAAGAAACTCAAAAACCATCACAATATCAAGCTTTTCGGACAGCCTCTTGGCGCCGCAAGGGGATGCAGACCGCGGCTCCGCAGAATGCGTCCGCAGGCCGGTGTTGTTCGGACGCAACGATTTAGAGGCTGTTGTCTGTCACAAATACCCTGAAGTCGCTGGCCACCTGGAATGGTTGAAAGCAAACAGCGGTCCTGCGGGAACAACCGCGCGCATGAGCGGCTCAGGAGCCTGCGTATTTGCCCAGTTCGCGACCGAAGCCGGTGCCTGTGCGGTCGCCCGGCGGTTGCCGCAGGGAATGCGCGGAATCGTTGCCCGGGGTCTGGAGCGGCATCCGATCCTGGCGATGCTGGAGGAATAGCGGGACCTCGGCGAAACGGCTGCCAGAGGCGATGTTGCGGTACAAGGGAGGCGGGTCTGCGCGTGTCCGCGGCGTTTATTTGAGTATTGGGGAGTCGCCAAGCTGGTTAAGGCACCGGATTTTGATTCCGGCATGCGAAGGTTCGAATCCTTCCTCCCCAGCCCGACAGGCCAAGGCCAGGCTGGATTGATGCGAGAAGTTCGCGAAGCGCAGGGTTTGGGCGGCAGGCGCGCGGCGGACTAGTACGACTGGGACAAGCAGGACTGGCGCGGAGCTATAAATGGCGTACGAAAGCCTGATGGTGTTTACCGGCAACGCCAACCCGCTGCTTGCGCACGGGGTGGTGCGGCGCCTCAACATCCCGATCGGGCACGCCACCGTGACCAAGTTCTCGGACGGCGAGGTCAACGTCGAGGTGCTCGAGAACGTGCGCGGCAAGGACTGCTTTGTGCTGCAGTCGACCTGCGCGCCGACCAACGACAACCTCATGGAAGTGCTGCTGATGGTCGATGCCCTCAAGCGCGCTTCCGCTGGGCGGGTAACGGCGGCATTGCCGTATTTCGGCTATGCGCGGCAGGACCGGCGGCCGCGCTCGGCGCGGGTGTCGATCAGTGCCAAGGTGGTGGCCAACATGCTGCAGGCCGTTGCGGTCGACCGCATGCTGACGATGGACCTGCACGCCGACCAGATCCAGGGCTTTTTTGACGTGCCGGTGGACAACATCTATTCGGCGCCGGTGCTGCTGGGCGATGTCTGGAAGCACGGTTACGAGGACCTGATCGTGGTTTCGCCGGATGTGGGCGGCGTGGTGCGCGCGAGGGCGCTGGCCAAGCGCCTCGACTCGGACCTCGCCATCATCGACAAGCGGCGCCCGAAGGCCAATGTATCCGAAGTGATGAACATCATCGGCGAAGTGCGAGGCCGCACCTGCGTGATCATGGACGATATCGTCGACACGGCAGGCACGCTGGCCAAGGCGGCGCAGGCATTGAAGGACGATGGCGCCAAGCGCGTGGTGGCGTATTGCACGCACCCGGTGCTGTCGGGCGGCGCGGTTCAGCGCATCGAGGACTCGGCGCTGGACGAGCTGGTAGTG
>VGIE01000048.1 GCA_016867955.1 Betaproteobacteria bacterium | reverse complement strand
GATGGCCTCGGGCTTGAGCGCATGGGCCGTGGCGAGCACATGCGCCAGCAGCGCTCGGCCGGCCAGCGGGTGCAGCACCTTGGGCAGGTCCGAGTGCATGCGCTTGCCCTGGCCGGCGGCGAGAATGACGATGTTCATGGGCGTTTTCAGGAACTTGGCGTGGGAGATCGGTGCCCGTGCCGGCGTCGCGGGCGAGTGGCGCAGGGTCCCGGCATGGTAGCACGCAGGGGTACGATGGCCCGGTGCGGGGCCCGGCGCCATGCTCAGGACCCGCGTGCAGTTGTAACGCCACGCGAAGTCGACCAAGGCGTGTCATCCCCGCAGCGGCAAGCACCGTTCATTGGGGTGGGCCGGACCGCAAGCCTCTTCCCGCACGCCCCCGCGCTGCTGCTCGCGCTGGCGATGTGCTGAAACTGGCATCCCGCGCAGGCGGAGATGTACAAGTGGGTGGACGAGCGCGGGGTGGTGACCTATACCAACGTCCCGCCGCCCGATGCCAGGTCGCGCGGAAAACTCGAATTGATCGCGCCCGGTTTTTCAGCGGTGAGCACCTACTCTTCTGCGGAATCGCTGGGCATAAATGGGAACCCTGCACGCGAGATGCAGGTGCGGGAGCTGAGGGCGCGCCTCGAGCGACTGGAGCGCGAGCTGGACGCCGAGCGCCGCGCCCGCTTTCAGGCCGAAGAGACGACGCGTGCGGCGGCAGCAAGCAAGGCCTCACAGGAGGCGCAGCGGCGCCGGGAATGGCGCGAGCGCTGCCTCGCCGACCGTCGCGTCGACTGCGACCGCGCCGACCTCGCGGAAGAGGTGACCGCACCTGTCCTGGTTGTTGCACGCGTGGTGCGGCCAATCCTCGTGCGCCCGGTGGCGCCGGGGCACTGGGTGCCGGGCGCGCCGCCGCGCCACCACCCGCATGCAGGCCTGCACCGGCACTTCCCGGAGAGCACCACGCCCCTGCTCAGGCATCCGTCACGGCCGTGGGCCGTGCCGCCCGGCGCGACGCTGGTCTTGAAGTCGGGACAGGTCCGGCGGCACTAGGTATCGCCTGGCCCGCGAGGCAAACGCGGCCGCGCGCGGGCCTTGTCTCGGAAGCACCGGGCTACAGGTGAGCAATTCGTGCCGCGGGACCGCACCGCTTGCCGCGCAAGCTCAGCGGCGCTGTGGCTACCGCGGAAGTACCGAGCTACCCATGAGGAATTCATCCACCGCCCGCGCCGCCTGCCGGCCTTCGCGGATGGCCCAGACCACCAGCGACTGGCCGCGGCGCATGTCACCGGCGGCGAAGACCTTCGCCACATTGGTGGCGTAGCAGCCACTGCCGTCGGTAGTCGCCCGGGCGTTGCCGCGCGCATCCCTTTCGACGCCGAAGGCCTCGAGCACGGACTGCACGGGCGACACGAAGCCCATGGCGAGCAGGACGATGTCAGCGGGCATGGTGAATTCGGAGCCGGCGATATCGACCATCTTGCCGTCCTTCCACTCGACGCGGACGGCCTTGAGGCCGGTGACCTTGCCGTCCTTGCCGATGAACTCCTTGGTGGAGATGGCCCAGTCGCGGTTGGCGCCTTCCTCGTGCGACGACGAGGTGCGCAGGCGCATCGGCCAGTACGGCCACACCGGGTTGTGCTCCGGATCGCTTGGCTTGGGCATGACTTCGAACTGCGAGACCGACTTGGCGCCGTGACGGTTGGAGGTGCCGACGCAGTCGGAACCGGTATCGCCACCACCGATGACGACGACGTGCTTGCCGGTCGACCAAAGGTCCTTGACGCCCTTGTCGCCTGCCACGCGCCGGTTCTGCAGCGGCAGGAAGTTCATGGCGAAGTCCACGCCATCGAGCTCGCGGCCGGGGATGGGCAGGTCGCGCGGCAACTCGGCGCCGCCGGAGAGCACCACGGCGTCGTAGTCGGCCAGCACCTTCTTCGCATCCAGCGGCGCCGCCCTGGCATTGCCCGCGCCGACCGGCGCGAATTTTTCATTGCCACCGACCACGGTGTTGGTGAGGAACCTCACCCCCTCGGCCTTCATCTGCTCGAGGCGGCGGTCGATGTGCGACTTTTCCATCTTGAAGTCGGGGATGCCGTAGCGCAGCAGGCCGCCGATGCGGTCGTTTTTCTCGATGACGGTGACATCGTGGCCGGCACGCGCGAGCTGCTGGGCGGCGGCGAGGCCGGCGGGTCCGCTGCCGATCACGGCAACGCGCTTGCCGGTCTTTTTCGCGGGCGGCTGTGGTTTGACCCAGCCCTCCTGCCAGGCGCGGTCGATGATGGCGTGCTCGATCGACTTGATGCCCACCGGGTCCTCATTGATGCGCAGCGTGCAGGCTTCCTCGCAGGGCGCGGGGCAGATGCGGCCGGTGAACTCGGGGAAGTTGTTGGTCGAGTGCAGCGTCTCGATGGCATGCTGCCAGTCCTGCCTGTAGACCAGGTCGTTGAAGTCCGGAATGATGTTGTTGACCGGGCAGCCGTTCTGGCAGAACGGGATGCCGCAGTCCATACAGCGCGCGCCCTGGATCTTGGCATCGGCATCGGACAGGTGCGCGATGAATTCGCGATAGTGCTTCTTGCGCGCCTCGGGCGGCTCGCTCGCCTCGGCGAGGCGCTGGTATTCCATGAATCCGGTGATCTTGCCCATTCTTCGTTCTTTCGCTCAAAACTCCTGCCAGACCGTCGTTCTCCGCCGCCTGCTCCACGCGGAGGGTGGGATGAGGGGGTTCGGGAAGTGCCCGCCGCTCGCCGGCGCCCCGGACGGGGTCGCGCTTTGCCAACCCCCGTCTACGCCGCCGCTTTCTTGCCGGCTGCGGCCAGCTCGCCCAGCGCGCGGCGGTACTCGTGCGGGAACACCTTGACGAACCGGCCGCGCAACTCGCCCCAGCGGGCGAGGATGTCCTTCGCCTGCACGCTGCCCGTGTAGCGCGCGTGGTTCTGCACCAGGCGCTGCACGATGGCCTCGTCGGACTCGCCGAGGTGCCAGAGGTCCTTCGACACCTTGCCCTGCTGCTCGGATTCGGTGAGCAGCGGCTCAAGCGCCACCATGGCGGTGTTGCAGCGGCGCTCGAAAGTGCCGTCGGCGTCGAGGACGTAGGCAATGCCGCCCGACATGCCGGCGGCGAAGTTGCGCCCGGTCATGCCCAGTACCACCACCGTGCCTCCGGTCATGTACTCGCAGCCGTGGTCGCCCACGCCTTCGACGACGGCCTGAGCGCCCGAGTTGCGCACCGCGAAGCGTTCGCCGCCGACGCCGCGGAAATACGCCTCGCCGGCGATGGCGCCGTACAGCACCACGTTGCCGGTGACGATGTTCTCGGTCGGCGTGCCGCGGAACTTGGGTGAGGGCTGCACGCCGATGCGCCCCCCCGACAGGCCCTTGCCGCAGTAGTCGTTGGTCTCTCCGATGAGATCGAGGGTGATGCCGCGCGCCAGGAAGGCACCGAAACTCTGGCCGGCCGAGCCCGCGAGGCGCACGTGGATGGTGTCCTCGGGTAGCCCGTCATGGCCGTAGCGCTTGGCCACCTCGCCCGAGAGCATGGTGCCCACGGTGCGATTGATGTTGCGGATCGGCATCTCGATCTTCACCTTCTCGCGGCGCGTGATCGCGGGCTGCGCCAGTTCGATGAGGCGATGGTCGAGCACGCGCTCGAGCCCGTGGTCCTGCTTTTCGGCGTGGAAGCGCGACACTTCCGGGCCCATCTTCGGCTGGTAGAAGATGTTTGTGTAGTCGAGGCCCTTCGCCTTCCAGTGCTCGATGCCCTTCTTCATGTCGAGCAGGTCGGAGCGGCCGATAAGGTCGCTGAACCGGCGGATGCCGAGCTGGGCCATCAATGCGCGCGCCTCCTCGGCGACGAAGAAGAAGAAGTTGATGACGTGCTCGGGCTTGCCGGTGAATTTCTTGCGCAGCACCGGGTCCTGGGTCGCGACGCCCACCGGGCAGGTGTTGAGATGGCACTTTCTCATCATGATGCAGCCCTCGACCACCAGCGGCGCGGTGGCGAAGCCGAACTCGTCCGCGCCCAGCATGGCGCCGATGACGACATCGCGCCCGGTCTTGATCTGGCCATCCACCTGCACGGCGATGCGGCCGCGCAACTTGTTCAGCACCAGGGTCTGCTGCGTCTCTGCGAGGCCAAGTTCCCATGGCGTGCCGGCGTGCATGAGCGAAGAAAGCGGGCTGGCGCCCGTGCCACCGTCGTGGCCGGCGATCGTGACGTGGTCGGCCTTGGCCTTGGCGACCCCCGCGGCCACCGTGCCGACGCCGTCCTCGGACACCAGCTTCACCGAGATGGACGCGGCCGGGTTGGCGTTCTTCAGGTCGTGGATGAGCTGCGCGAGGTCCTCGATGGAGTAGATGTCGTGGTGCGGTGGCGGCGAAATGAGCTCGACGCCGGGCGTGGAGCAGCGCAGCTCGGCGATGTACTCGGAAACCTTCTTGCCGGGCAGCTGGCCGCCCTCGCCGGGCTTGGCGCCCTGCGCCATCTTGATCTGGATCTGCTCGGCCGACGCCAGGTACTCGGCGGTGACGCCGAAGCGGCCGGAGGCCACCTGCTTGATCTTCGACTTCAGTGAATCGCCTTCCTTGAGCGGGATGTCGGCCATGATGCGGCCCGCGCCGATGCGCGACGCCAGCGTCTCGCCCGCCTTGACGATGGGGAAGCGATTCCTGTCTTCGCCCCCCTCGCCGGTGTTCGACTTGCCGCCGATGCGGTTCATGGCGACGGCAAGCGTGGCGTGCGCCTCGGTCGAGATGGAGCCCAGCGACATGGCGCCGGTGGCGAAGCGCTTGACGATGTCGGCCGCGGGCTCGACTTCCTCGATCGGAATGGGCTGGCAGTGGTCGAGCTTGAACTCGAACAGGCCGCGGAAGGTCATGTGGCGGCGCGACTGGTCGTTGATGATGGCCGCGTATTCGCCGTAGGTCTGCGCGTTGTTCGCCCGGGTGGACTGCTGCAGCTTGGCGATGGCGTCCGGCGTCCACATGTGTTCTTCGCCGCGGATGCGGTAGGCATATTCGCCGCCGGCATCCAGCGCATTGGCGAGCACGGGATCGGCGCCGAACGCGGCCTGGTGCGAACGGATCGCCTCCTCGGCCACGTCGAACACGTTGATGCCGCCGACATTGGTGGTGGTGCCCGTGAAGTACTTGTCGACGAGGGCACGCGACAGGCCGACCGCCTCGAAGATCTGCGCGCCGGTGTAGGACATGTAGGTGGAGATGCCCATCTTGGACATGACCTTGCGCAGGCCCTTGCCCACCGCCTTGACGAAGTTCCTGATGGCCTTCTTGCCGTCGATCTCGCCGGGCAGCAGGTCCTGGATGTGCAGCAGGGTCTCGAGCGCGAGATAGGGATGCACGGCTTCGGCACCGTAGCCCCCGAGCAGCGCGAAATGGTGCACTTCGCGCGCGGAACCGGTCTCGACGACGAGGCCCGCGCTGGTGCGCAGGCCCTTGTTGGTGAGGTGCTGGTGGATGGCGGACAGCGCGAGCAGCGCCGGGATCGCGACGTTCTCGGCCGACACGCGGCGGTCGGAGATGATGATGATGCTGAAGCCCGAGCGCACCGCATCCTCGGCCTGCGCGGCGAGCGAGGCCAGCCGCGCCTCGATGGCGTCGCGGCCCCAGGCAACCGGGTAGCAGATGTCGAGTTCGAAGGACTTGAACTTGCCGCCGGTGTAACGGTCGATGTGGCGGATCTTTTCCATCTCGTAGAAGTCCAGCACCGGCTGGCTCACCTCGAGGCGGATCGGCGGGTTCATCTCGTCGATGCCGAGCAGGTTCGGCTTGGGACCGATGAAGGATACCAGTGACGTGACCAGCTCCTCGCGGATCGGGTCGATCGGCGGATTGGTGACCTGCGCGAACAGCTGCTTGAAGTAGTGGAAGAGCGTCTTGTTCTTGTCCGACAGCACCGCGAGCGGCGAGTCGTTGCCCATGGAACCCACGGGTTCTTCGCCCTTCTCGGCCATCGGCGCCATGAGGAACTTGAGGTCTTCCTGCGCGTAGGCGAAAGCCTGCTGACGGTCGAGCAGCGGTACGCTCGAACGCTCCGGCTGCTGGCGGTCGGTGTCGACGTCGTCGAGCTTGATGCGGATGCGCTCGATCCATTCGGCATACGGCTTGGCCGAGGCGAGGGTGTCTTTCAGCTCCTTGTCGTCGATGATGCGGCCCTTCTCCAGGTCGACGAGGAACATCTTGCCCGGCTGCAGGCGCCATTTCTTGACGATGCGCTCCTCGGGCACGGGCAGCACACCGGCTTCGGAAGCCATGATGACGAGGTCGTCCTCGGTGACGATGTAGCGCGCCGGACGCAGGCCGTTGCGGTCGAGCGTCGCCCCGATCTGGCGCCCGTCGGTGAAGGCGATGGCGGCCGGGCCGTCCCACGGCTCCATCATGGCGGCGTGATATTCGTAGAACGCGCGGCGGCTCGGGTCCATCAGCGTGTGGCCTTCCCACGCCTCCGGAATCATCATCATCACCGAATGCGCGACCGAGTAGCCGCTCATGCTGAGCAGTTCGAGCGCGTTGTCGAAGGACGCAGAGTCGGACTGACCGTCATAGATCAGCGGCCAGAGCTTGTCGAGGTCGCGGCCAAGCACGGGGCTCGAGATGGCGCCCTGGCGCGCGCGGATCCAGTTGACGTTGCCGCGCAGGGTGTTGATCTCGCCGTTGTGCGCAATCATGCGGAACGGGTGCGCGAGGTCCCAGGTCGGGAAGGTGTTGGTGGAGAAGCGCTGGTGCACGAGCGCGAGCGCCGACTGCACGCGCGCATCCTGAAGGTCGAGGTAGTACTGGCCGACCTGCCCGGCCAGCAGCATGCCCTTGTAGACCGTGGTGCGCGCCGACATCGACGGCACGTAGAACTCCTTGCCATGGGCGAGCGCCAGCGCCTGGATGGCATGGCCGGCACTCTTCCTGATGATGTAGAGCTTGCGCTCGAGGGCGTCCGTCACCGTGACGCCGCGGCCACGGCCGATGAAAACCTGGCGGATCACCGGTTCGATGCGCTTGACCGATTCGCCCAGGCCGCTGTTGTCGCGCGGCACATCGCGCCAACCGAGCAGCACCTGTCCCTCGTCCTTGATGGCGCGTTCGATCTCGTATTCGCAGGCGAGACGGCTGGCCGGTTCCTGGGGCAGGAATACCATGCCGACGCCGTATTCGCCCTGTGGCGGCAGCGCGACTCCCTGTTTCGCCATTTCCTCGCGGAACAGCAGGTCGGGCATCTGGATGAGGATGCCGGCGCCATCGCCGGCCAGCGGGTCGGCGCCAACGGCGCCGCGATGCGTCAGGTTCTTGAGGATCTGCAGGCCCTGTTCGACGATGGCATGGCTCTTCTGCCCCTTGATATGGGCGACGAAGCCGACACCGCACGCATCATGCTCGTTGGCAGGGTTGTACAGCCCTTGCCTTCCCGGGACGACGGATGCGGCTGCTTGCGGGACTGCGGAGCGTTCCAAGGCATCACCTCACGGCTTGCGGGCCGGCTGGGGTCTGTGCCCGATTGCCTGGCCAATATCACCATAACGAACCCGGTTTCCTGCAGAAATCGTACTTCGTGATCTTCAGGGGGAGCTTTGGAGTGTACCCGTGAAACTGTGCTGCTTCAAGCGCTTAGCCCTTCGCTGCAGAGCAGCAGAGAACGCTTGGAGGCGCGATGGAAGACGGACGCCGGTGTGAGCCCCGGATCGGGCGCGCGATCCGAACGCCGGCGACGCCCGCGGACCTCGCGCCGCCGCCGTTCCTATGCAATGCGGCGCGCCAGCACGCCCTCGACGATCGCCTGGGCCACGCCAGTCTGGATGCGGGCGCTACCCAGGCGCTCGAGGACCACGAAGCGGGTGGCGCCGTCGCGCGTCTTCTTGTCCACGCTCATGTGCTCCAGGTAGCGCGCGCGCGGGAGCTTCGGGCCGGTCACCGGCAGGCCGGCGCGGCCGATCAGCGCCTGGATGCGCGCCACCTCAGCCGCGTCCAGGTAGCCCAGCTCGCGCGAGAGGTCGGCGGCCATGATCATGCCCGCGCCGATGGCTTCACCATGCAGCCAGTCGCCATAGCCCAGCCCTGCCTCGATGGCGTGGCCGAAGGTATGGCCGAAATTAAGCAGTGCGCGCACCTCCAGTTCGCGTTCGTCCTCGGCCACGATGGCCGCCTTGATTTCGCAGGAGCGCACCACGGCATGCTCGAGTGCGGCGGGATCGCGGGCGAGAAGGGCATCGATGTTGGCTTCCAGCCACTCGAAGAACGCGGCATCACGGATCAGCCCGTGCTTGATCACTTCGGCCAGGCCGGCCCTGAGTTCGCGCAGCGGCAGCGTCTGCAACGGTTCAAGGTCGGCGCACACCGCCAGTGGCTGGTAGAAAGCACCGATCATGTTCTTGCCGTGAGGATGGTTGATCGCCGTCTTGCCGCCAACCGAGGAATCGACCTGTGCAAGCAGCGTGGTGGGCATCTGGATGAAGGGCGCACCGCGCTGCCAGGTGGCCGCCGCGAACCCGGTCATGTCGCCGACCACGCCCCCGCCCAGCGCAATCAGCGTGGTGCGCCGCTCGCAACGGTGCTCGATCAGGGCGTCGAAAATGAGGTTCAGCGTTTCCCAGGTCTTGTATTGCTCGCCGTCCGGCAGGATCACCGGAACCACTGCAACGCCGGCAGCCTCCAGGGCCGCTCTCAGACCGGATAGATACAGCGGTGCGATCGTGGTGTTGGTGACCACTGCCACGCGTTTCTGCGGCAGCAAGGGGGTTATGAGGCTGACATCGCGCAGGAATCCGCTGCCGATGCGGATCGGATAACTGCGTTCGCCGAGCGCTACGATGAGGGTGCGCATGCTTTTTCGATTCTGGGCAGAAGTTCGGCCACCAGCGCGCTGACGCTCTGGCGCCCGGTTTCAATGATCAGGTCGGCCGTCTCGCGGTACAGCGGGTCGCGCTTTTCGAACAGCTCCTCCATGCGCGCCCGCTGGTCGTCCGCCTGCAGCAGGGGCCGCGACTTGTCGTGGCGGGTGCGGCGCCAGAGTTCCCGCGGCAGCGCGTAGAGGTAAAGCACGAATCCCCGGCTCTTCAGGGCGGCGCGGTTGCCGGCGTCCAGGACCACGCCGCCACCGGTCGCCAGGACAATGTTCTCCATCCGCGTCATGCGCTCGAGGACGTCGCTTTCGCGGCGCCGGAAACCGGGTTCACCCTCGATCTCGAAGATGACCGGGATGCGCACGCCGGTGCGCGCCTTGATCTCGGTATCGGTGTCGTGGAAGTCCTTGCCGAGCCGGCGCGCGAGCGCGCGCCCGATGGTGGACTTGCCGGCACCGGGCATGCCGATGAGGAAGAGGTTGCTGGAAGGATTCACGCGGCTATTCTAACGGACGGGGGCTGGCGCCCTCTGCAAGGAGCGCCCCCGTGCGGCTGAAATCGCTGCGGCGCAAACGACGAGGCCGCCTGGCGGCGGCCCCGGTCGCGGTGAACTCGGCTCAGCGCTGCGCGCTGCGGTCCTGCACCAGCCTCGGCGTGATGAATATCAGCAGCTCGGTCTTGTTGTCGCGCCGCGCCGTGTTGCGGAACAGGTTGCCGACCACCGGAAGGTCGCCGAACAGCACGTTGGTCTTGACGTGCTTGGTATCGATGGAAGCTCCGGATGCGAGGATCTGGCCGATGGAGTCCTTGTTGACGTCGAGTTCCATGACGACGTTTCCATCGGGCGTGATCTGTGGCTTGACCTTCAACGCCAGCACAGCCTTGCGGAAGGAGACTGATGTTGCACCGCTGGAGGTCGCCTGCTGGAACGGGATCTCCGTCCCCTGTTCGATCACCGCCTCGACATTGTCGGCCGTCAGCACGCGCGGGCTGGAGATGATCTTGCCGCGACCATCTGCCTCGAGCGCCGACAGTTCGAGATTGATGAAGTTGGTCAGCCCGCGGTTGAACAGGCTGATCGCAACCGTGCCGGCATTGAACCCGGAAATGCCGGTTGCCGGCAGGTTGACGTTGTTAGATCCCGCGGCGGTGACCGCCGCGACCGCGGGAACGTCCTGCCCGGTCCTACCGGCAAGGTCGGTGAAGCTGCCTTCAATGGCGACCCGGTTGCCCGGTCCGAGCGGCGTGCCGAATCCGGGCGTCCCGCCCGCCCCGATGCTGCGTTCCACGCGGATCGCCAAGGCTTCCCGGGTGTATTCGTCGATGAGGCAGAGCAGGCGCAGTGGTCTGCCGCCATGCGTCCAGGTGGTCACGAAGTCATAACTCCAGACGTGGT
>VGIE01000047.1 GCA_016867955.1 Betaproteobacteria bacterium | reverse complement strand
ATGTCATCGACGATGCGGCGGCGTTCCGCGCCGCAGTGGCCGTGGCAGCCCGGGAGGCGGAGGCCGGCAGCCTGGTCACGTTCGGCGTGCGGCCGACGCGGCCCGAGACCGGTTACGGCTACATCAAGGCCGGCGCCGCCGCGCGCCATGGCGGCTGCGCGGTCGGCCGCTTCGTCGAGAAGCCGGATCGCGCGACTGCCGAGGCGTTCCTGGCCGACGGCGGCTATTACTGGAACAGCGGCATGTTCGTCTTCCGCGCCTCGGTGTTCCTCGACGAGCTGGCGCGCCACGCGCCCGCCATGCTGAAGGCCTGCGCGGCCGCGCTCGAGGCGGCGCGCAGGGACCTGGATTTCCTGCGCATCGACAGCGCCGCCTTCGCGGCGAGCCCGGCGGATTCCATCGACTACGCCGTGATGGAGAAGACCAGCCGAGCGGCAATGGTTCCCCTGGACGCCGGCTGGTCCGACCTCGGGTCGTGGGATGCCCTGTGGCAGATCTCTTCGCGCGATTCGGCTGACAACGCTCTGGCCGGCAAGGCGCTGGTCGAGGGCGGAGCGGGCAATTACGTCCATGCCGGCAGCCGGCTGGTCGGCCTCTCCGGGGTCAGCGACCTTGTGGTGGTCGAGACCTCTGATGCCGTGCTGGTCACCGACCGCGCTGGTGCGCAGGACTTGAAGCGCCTCGTCGGCCGCCTGACGGAGAACGGCCATCCAGAGGCGACCCTGCACCGCAAGGTGCACCGGCCGTGGGGCAGCTACGACGCGCTGCAGGAGGGCGCGCGCTACAAGGTCAAGCATCTGGTAGTCAAACCCGGCGAGGGGCTGTCGGTGCAGCTGCACCATCGCCGCGCCGAGCACTGGGTGGTGGTGGCGGGCACCGCGCGCGTGCTCATCGGCACGGAGATGCATGATATCTCCGAGAACGAATCGATCTACATCCCGCGCGAAACGCGGCACTCGCTGGAGAATCCGGGAGAGGTGCCCCTCGAGCTGATCGAGGTGCAGACCGGCGACTATCTCGGCGAGGACGACATCGTGCGCTTCGAGGACCGCTACGGACGTGCCTGACCATCCCCGGGCCGCGCGGCCGGACGGGCTGTCGGCGTCGCCGGCGCGCCTCGACCCTGAGAAGCCCCGCACCAATCAAGGCGCATGAAACCGACCCAGGAAACCGATCGCGTGAAGCAAATCGTTCTCGCCTCCTCCAACCCCGGCAAGCTGCGCGAATTCGCCCAGATGTTCGCGCCGCTGGGCATCGAGCTCATTGCGCAATCGGCGCTCGGCATCGCCGATGCCGATGAGCCGCATGGCACTTTCGTCGAGAACGCGCTGGCCAAGGCGCGCCATGCGAGCCGGCAGGCGCGATTGCCGGCGATGGCCGATGACTCGGGCATCTGCGTGCGCGCGCTGGGCGGCGAACCGGGCGTGCATTCGGCGCGCTTTGCGGCGGATGGGGTGGCTGCCGCGGCGGCCGCCGGCCGTGATTCGCAGGACGCGCTGAACAACCGCAAGCTGCTGGCGCTGCTGCGCGACCAGCCGGACCGCGCGGCGCACTACTACGCAGCCATCGTGCTGGTGCGCCATGGCGACGACCCGGAGCCGCTCATCGCCGACGGCCTGTGGAACGGCGAGATCATCGACGCGCCGCGCGGCACCAATGGCTTCGGCTACGACCCGCATTTCTTCCTGCGCGATGTCGGCAAGACCGCCGCGGAGCTCGACCCCGAGCAGAAGAATGTGCTCAGCCATCGCGGCAAGGCGCTGCGCCGCCTGCTGGCGCGGCTGAAAGAGGAAGCGCCGTGAAGCCGGCGCGAATGACCGAGAAAGCGCCGTGAAGCCGGCGCGAAAGACGGAGGGCGCCTGATGCCTGCCGCGGGACCGATCTCGACGCGCGTGGCGCTGCCCGCGAGCCCCGGGGAGGTGCACCTGGCGGCGCTGCCGCCGCTCGCGCTCTATGTGCACATGCCCTGGTGCGTGAAGAAATGCCCCTACTGCGATTTCAATTCGCATGAACTGCGCGGCGCGCTGGCCGACGAGGCCTACGCCGAGGCGCTTATCCGTGACCTCGAGCACGCGCTGCCGCTGATCTGGGGACGGCGCGTCTACAGCATCTTCTTCGGCGGCGGCACGCCCAGCCTGTTCCCGGCGGCGACCATCGACCGCCTGCTCGCGGCGTTCCGCGCGCGGCTGACCCTGGATGCCGATTGCGAAGCCACGCTGGAGGCCAATCCCGGCACCTTCGAGGCGGAGAAGTTCCGCGACTACCGCGCGGCGGGCATCAACCGCCTCTCGATCGGCATCCAGAGCTTCAACCCGGCGCACCTCAAGGCGCTGGGGCGCATCCACGACGACAGCGAGGCCTGGCGCGCCATCGAGATCGCCTCGCGCCACTTCGACAACATCAATCTCGACCTGATGTACGCGCTGCCGGAGCAGACGCTGGCCGAGGCGGACGCCGATTGCAGGGCGGCGATCAGCTGCGGCACCAGCCACCTGTCGCTCTATCACCTGGCGCTGGAGCCCAACACGCTGTTCCACACCCAGCCGCCGCCCTTGCTCGACGACGATCTCTCGGCCGCGATGCAGGAGGCGATCGCGGCGCGCCTGTCGGCCGCGGGCTTCGCGAACTACGAGACCTCGGCCTTTGCACAGCCCGGGCGCGAATGCCGCCACAACCTGAATTACTGGCAGTTCGGCGATTACCTCGGCATCGGCGCCGGCGCGCATTCCAAGCTGTCGTTCCCCGACCGCATCCTGCGCCAGGCGCGCTTCAAGCTGCCGAAGAGTTATGCCGAGGAACTGGCGAATGGCTCCGCCGTCAGCCAGGAGCAGGCCGTGGGCGTGCGCGACCTGCCGTTCGAATTCATGATGAACGCGCTGCGCCTGACCGAGGGATTTCCGGTGGCGATGTTCGCCGAGCGCACCGGCCTGCCGATCAGCGCGGCGGCAAAGCCGCTGGCGCAGGCCGAGGAGCGCGGCCTCATCGAGCGCAGCCACGAGCGCATCCGGCCGACGCCGCTCGGGCGCCGCTTCCTCAACGACCTGCTGGAACTGTTCCTCCCGGCGTCAGTGCCGGCCAAGGCACGGGCGCCGATCCAGCCCTTGCGGCCGCTGCGCTGAAGGGGCACAGTCGCGACGGGGCGCGGCGGAGGAATGGCGATGAAAGGGAAGTCAAAAGGGCCTGACGGAATTGCCGCCAGGCACCCTGATGCAGGGGCGCGCGAGCGGAGGTCTCCCCTCGCATCTTCAAGAACGTTGAAGGACGTGCAGGCGCTGGTGTTCGACGTATTCGGCACCGTGGTCGACTGGCGCGGCAGCGTCATCGCCGAGGGGCGCGCGCTGGGTCGACGCAAGCGGCTCTCCGTGGACTGGCCGGGCTTCGCCGACGACTGGCGTGCCGGCTATGCCCCGGCCATGGATCGCGTGCGCCGCGGCGAGCTGCCCTGGACCAGCATCGATGTGCTGAACCGCATGATCCTCGCAGAGCTGCTGGCCAGGCAGCGCATCACTTCGCTGAGCGAGGCGGAAAAGGACGCGTTCAACCGCGTCTGGCACCGCCTGAAGCCCTGGCCAGACGCGGTCAAGGGGCTGGCGCGGCTGAAGAAGAAGCTGCTCATCGCCACGCTGTCCAACGGCAACATGGCGCTGCTGGTGAACATGGCACGGCACGCCGGCCTGCCCTGGGACTGCGTGTTGTCGGCGGAATTGTTCCGCCACTACAAGCCGGATCGCGAGGTCTACCTCGGCGCCGCGCGTCTGCTCGGGCTGCGGCCGGGCGAGCTGATGATGGTGGCCGCGCACAAGAGCGACCTCGATGCCGCCGCCGCTGCCGGCCTGCGCACCGCCTTCGTGCAGCGGCCCCTGGAGTTCGGCGACCCGGCGCTCAAGGACGTCAGGCCCGAGAAGCGCTTCGATGTGAATGCGGCCGATTTCGCGGACCTGGCGAGGAAGTTGGGGGCATAGGAGGCGAGGGTGCCGCGATGCTTCGCGCGCTCGCGCGGCCTGCACGCTGCGTCCTGCGATCGCCTACCGCTTCCTGAATAACAGGTCCCATACCTCGTGGCCGAGCTTGAGCCCCCGCGTCTCGAACTTGGTCTGCGGGCGGTAGTCGGGGCGGGGCACGAAACCCGAAGCGTCCCGCGCGGTGTTCTGCAGCGTCGGTTCGGCGCAGAGCACCTGCAGCATCTGCTCGGCGTACTCGCCCCAGTCGGTGGCGGTGTGCAGGTAGGCGCCGGGCTTCATGCGCGAGGCGAGCAGCACCACCAGTGGCGGCTGCAGCAGGCGGCGCTTGTGGTGGCGCTTCTTCGGCCAGGGGTCGGGGAAGAAGATGTGCACGCCGTCCAGCGACTCCGGCGCGAGCATGGACTCGAGCACCTCGACGGCGTCATGCTGGATGATGCGCAGGTTGGTGAGGCCGCGCTCGCCGATCTGCTTCAGCAGGCTGCCCACGCCCGGGGTGTGCACTTCGATGCCGAGATAATCCTTGTCGGGGTTGGCGGCGGCGATGGCCGCGGTGGTCTCGCCCATGCCGAAGCCGATTTCGAGGATCTTCGGCGCGGCGCGGCCGAAGGCCGAGTCGAGCGACAGCTTCTGCGCCGCGTACGCGATGCCGAACATCGGCAGCAGCTTCTGGTGCGCGCGCTGCTGGGCGCTGGATGCGCGGCCCTGGCGCAGCACGAAGCTGCGGATGGAGCGTCGCGCCGGGGGGGCGGGTGTGTTCAATTGCTTTCTTTCAGGCGCGGTATAGTACGGCGCACCGGGGGCTCGAAGGCCAATTTCTTGAGGAGGAGATCAGCATGGTCGCAATGTATCGGAAACCGGCAGTGGGCACCATGGCGCAGCGCCGGGATCGCGCGCGCCGCCGCTTCGTGCTCGCGGCTACCGCGATTTTCGTCGTCGCCGCCCTGTTCACCGCGGGACGCGCGTTCGCGCAGGCCGATCTCGAAGCACTGATCAAGGCGGCCAAGGCGGAAGGACAGGTCACGCTTTATTCGGCACCCACGGAAAACGTGCCGCGCCGCGTGGGCGAGGCGTTTACCGCCAAGTACGGCATCAAGTTCAACTTCACGCGCATCTCCAGCGCGCCGCTGATGCAGCGCTACTCGGTGGAATCGGAATCCGGCAATGTAGGCGCGGACATCCTGTGGGTCGCCGGGGGCGTGGCGCCCTTCGCCGAGGCTGCCCTGAAGAAAGGCTGGATCGAATCCGTCCCGCAGGCCGGGCTGCCGGTGGTGAAGAGCGGGCAGTTTCCGGCCGCCTTCATGCGCACCCATACCTCGGTGGTTCAGGTGGCACCGTGGGGGATCGCCTACAACACCGACAAGCTGAAGGGCGCCGACATCCCGCGCGAGATCAAGGACATCGTGGCGCCGCGCTTCAAGGGCCAGATCCTGCTGCCCGACCCGCGTTCCTCCGGGGTGTATCTCGGCTTCTGGGGACTGGTGCTCGAGCGGTACGGCGAAGGCTTTTTCGCGCAGCTCCGAGCGCTGGAGCCGCGGCGATTTGCCAGCGGTGTTCCCGCAGTGCAGGCGCTGGGCGCGGGCGAGGGCCTGATCGAGCTGCCTGCGGTCTCGGCGCAGGTGGACGCTACCCGGGGCAAGGGCGCGCCGATCAACCTGCACTTCCCGGCGCTGACGACCGGCCTCGAACAGGAGGTCATCCTCACCGTGCGTGCCCGGGCAAGGAATCCCAACGCCGCGCGCCTGCTGGCCAATTACGTCATGTCGCCCGATGGCAACAAGGTGTTCAACGATGATCCGGGCGGCGTCACCATCTACGACACCAGCGGCCTGCCGAAGCAGTACGAGCCGCCCAAGGAAGGCACTGGCGCGCAAAGCGCGACCACGCGCAACGAGCTGATCACGAAGCTGCTCGGGTTCCAGTGACCGGCATTGTCGGCTCCGCAGGAACCGGCGCGGCGAGCGATCCTGCGGGCCGCCGGCATCGCGTTTCGGGGTAGGGCCATGCAGCTCGACCAATGCACGGCGCTGGTGACCGGCGCCTCCAGCGGCCTCGGACGCGCGCTCGCGCATGCGCTCGGGGAAGCCGGCGCGCATGTGGCCGTGGGTTACCGCAGTGCCCGGGAAGCCGCCGAGACGACCTGCGCGTCAATCCATTCTGCCGGGCGGCGCGCGGTGCCGGTGCGGCTGGACCAGACCGACCCGGCGTCGATCGACGCCGCGGTTGCGGAGACGGCCAGCACGCTCGGGCGCATCGACATTCTCGTCAATTGCGCGGCCTGGAGCACCGATGTGCCGTTTGCCGACCTTGCGGCCATGACGCTGGAACTGTGGGACCGCATCCACCAGACCAACCTGCGCGGGCCCTTCCTGCTCGCCCGCGCGTGCGCACCACACCTCAAGGCGCACGGCCAGGGCCGCATCATCAACGTGTCGGGGGGCAGCGCCTTCACGCCCTCGGGCAGCAGCATCGCCCAGGCCGCCGCCAAGGCGGCGCTGGTGCACCTCACGCGCTGCCTTGCCGTGGCCATGGCGCCGGAGGTCACGGTGAACTGCGTGGCGCCCGGCCTGATGGCCGGCACCGGCATGGCGAGCCGGGTATCGCCCGGGGGCTTCGAGGCCGCGCGCCAACGCACCGCGCTCAAGTGCACCACCAGCATCCGGGATGTGGCCGAGCAGGTGCTGGCCTTCTGCCGCGCCGACAGCGTCACCGGCCAGACGCTGGTGCTCGATGGCGGGCACGTGTTCCATTGATTGAACGGCGGGGCAACTCGAACGCTTGGGCCGGCCTGCGGCAGCACCCGAAGGGCCGGATTGCCTCCGGGGCGTCTCAAGCGCCTATCAGGATTACATTCGCTATGGTACTGGCTTATTGCACCAATGCATCAGTCTGTCAGGATTTTCCGGGTGCGGTCTTGGCCGCGATCATGCCCCCCGTCGGCGAACTCGGCGAGGCGCCGTAGAGCTTCCTCGGCATGCGCCCGGCGAGCCAGGCCTCGCGCCCGGCCTCCACCGCCTTCTTCATGGCGCCTGCCATCAGCACCGGGTCGCGCGCGGCGGCAATCGCGGTGTTCATGAGCACGGCATCGCAGCCCAGCTCCATGGCGATCGCCGCGTCGGATGCCGTGCCGACGCCGGCATCGACGATCACCGGCACCTTCGCGGATTCGATGATGAGCTGCAGGCTCCATGGGTTGAGGATGCCCATCCCCGACCCGATCAGCGAGGCCAGCGGCATGATGGCGACGCAGCCGGTGTCCTCCAGCCGTTTGGCGATGATGGGATCGTCGCTGGTATAGACCATGACCTTGAAGCCGTCCTTCACCAGCGTTTGTGCGGCAACGAGCGTTTCGATGACATTGGGGAACAGCGTGGTCGGGTCGCCCAGCACTTCAAGCTTGACGAGGTCGTGACCGTCGAGCAGCTCTCGCGCGAGGCGCAGCGTGCGCACGGCATCGTCGGCGCTGTAGCAGCCGGCGGTGTTGGGCAGGTAGGTGAACTGCGAGGGCGGTACGGCATCCAGCAGCGAGGGCTGCCCGGCCTCCTGGCCGATGTTGGTGCGGCGGATGGCGACGGTGACGATCTCGGCCCCGCTCGCATCGAGGGCGCGGCGCGTCTCGGCAAAATCCTTGTACTTGCCCGTCCCCACCAGCAGGCGCGAGGCATACGGCTTTCCGGCGATGACGAGCAGGTCTTTCATGGTGACTTCCTGTTCCCTGGATGGAGCAATTTCCGGCTGCCTCGGCGTGCGCCCGGTGCGGGTCCTGCGAGCCTCAGCCCCCGCCGACGGCCACCACGATTTCTAGCCGGTCGCCTTCCTCGAGCAGCGTGTCGGCATGGCGGCTGCGCGGGACGATGTCGCCGTTGCGCTCGACGGCGAGCCTCTTTCCGGCCAGATCGAGCCGAACGAGCAGACCGCCGAGCGTGGTGCCCGGCGGGAGCCGGTGCGTGGCACCGTTGACCGAGAGTTGGATTATGATGCGCAGGACGCTGGACGTGGGGTGTGATGCGGACAACCGGCCGCAGGCTGGACAACTGCGGGGCCGCACTGCATTCGGTGATCGATCTTAACATACACCCTGCGGGCTGCTTCGCGGTTTGCCCGCAGCTTCCTTGACCGGGATGGCAGGCGGCCATACCATGGGCCGCTCTTGCAGTGGCCTGCTGGGTCCGACACCATTTGCCGCGATTGGGGCCCGGTCCGGGGCCTGCTGCAACAAGGAATCCGCAATGGCCGCGATAGTCGTATCGAAGTACAAGGAAGCCGACGAGTTCCTGCGCAATGCCACGCTCAAGCAGGGCCTCTACGACGAGGGCGCGATCCTCATGAAGGATGTGCTGGTCAACCTCTTCGGCGAGGAGCACGCGGCGCGCCGCCACCTGGCGCAAAAGCTGTTCCGGCGCGAGTACTTCCGCAACTACGAGCGCAGGATCTTCCCCAAGACCATCGAGGAAACGCTGGTGCCCTTCGTGCAGGCGGGCGGGGGCGACCTCGCCGACTTCGGCTACCACGTGCTGATGAACCTGACGGCGGATGCCTCCGGCATCGACCGGCCGCTGCGCACGCGCGAGGAAACCGCGACCATGCTGCGCATGATCAAGTCGTTCAGCAAGGCGGCGACGCTGGGCCAGCTCACCATGGTCGACATGGGTGACAAGGAAGCGATCAGGAAGGAGATCATCGACACGCTGGAGGAATTCGACCAGGTGTTCTATACGCCCTCCGAGACCCGCCGGCGCGCGCTGCTCGACCGCGTCGAGCGCGGCGAGATGCCGGAGTCGGAGATGCCGCGCGACCTGCTGACCATCCTGCTGCGCAACGAGGACAACATCGAGCTGCCGCGCGACAAGATGCTCAAGGAGACGGCGTACTTCCTCTTCGTGGGAGCGTTGTCGACCACCCATGCGCTGACGCATGCCATGCAACACATCTTCACCTGGCGCGCCGAGCATCCGAAGGACAACGAGCTACTGAAGGAGGCCTGGTTCCTGCAGCGCTGCGTGTGGGAGAGCCTGCGCCTGCACCCGCCGACGCCGGAACTCAACCGCAAGCTGACCTGCCCGGTGCGCATCAAGAGCCGCCCGGAAACCTTCGAGAGCGGCGACCTGATCGTCGACATGTTCAAGGTGAACCAGGACCCGCTGATGTTCGGCTTCGACACCGAGGCGTTCAACCCGCACCGCGCAACCCCGCCGCAGGGCTGGCTCTACGGCGTGACCTTCGGCCTCGGCACGCATGCCTGCCTCGGCCGCATCCTTGTCGCCGGCACACCGATCCAGCCCGGCAGCGACCTCAAGGATGCCGAGTACGGCAACATGTACCTGATCGCCCGCGCGCTGCTTGACCGCGGCGCGCGGCCCGACCCGGCCAATCCACCGACCATGGACACCTCCAACACGCGGCGCAACTGGCTGACCTATCCGTTCCTGCTGGACAAGGGCTGAGCGCAGCGGCCGCTATCACGCCGCACTGAGCGGTCCCGGCATTTCGGGGGTTTCCGGGGACAGGCGCAACGCCCTGCCTTGGCGTGGAAGCCGGTATCACGGCAGGAGTTTCTCGGGCAGGCGGGGGGTGTGGAGCGGGTGAAGGGAATTGAACCCTCGTATCAGCTTCCCAAGGGGAAGCTGCCGTTCTGCCATCGACCTGGACCCGCAGCGGATCAGCGTGCCCCCAGGACTCAGCTGGGCCTAGAGGTCTCCAACGCCCAGCTTGCCAAGTAGCGGTGTCGGTCTGGTAGCCTTGGTTTGAACGCTCGAAGTCGCGGGCATCGTACAGTGGCAGTACCCGAGCTTCCCAAGCTCGAGACGCGGGTTCGATCCCCGCTGCCCGCTCCACCACTTTGTGTGCCTTGTGTCGTGTGCCCGACGCTTGTGCCTTGAAGTCCCCGACCGCCCCCTGCGAGCCTCAGTAAAAGTCTGGCTCCTCCACCCATATACAACTTTTACTAAGATCGGTGGGGGCGGTCGGGGCCGTCAGGGCACACGATCAAGGCATCGGGATGGTGGAGCGGCCTACGGGAATCGAACCCGTCGCTCCAGCTTGGGAAGCTGGGGTATTGCCACTATACGAAGGCCGCGTCTTACGGCAGACACTTAACGTTACCAGACCTGCACCGCTCCTAGGCACGCTGGTTAGAGGAATCCGGTTGGGGCCTCAGAGTCCTGGCGAGCTGGCGGAGCGCGGCGGGTCCAGTTCGATGGCGGGACGGCAGCTTCCCAATGTGAAGCTGTCGTTCTGCCATTGAACTACACCCGCATCGCCCGGGCGGGCGAATTTTACGCAGTTTCGTGCTCACG
>VGIE01000046.1 GCA_016867955.1 Betaproteobacteria bacterium | reverse complement strand
AGCATGTCGGCCGGCAGCCTGACGCCGTGATCGCCTGCGTCGGCGGCGGATCCAATGCCATGGGCATTTTCCATCCGTACATCCCGCATGCTTCGGTTCGCCTGATCGGAGTGGAGGCGGCGGGTTACGGCATGGCGAGTGGCAAGCACGCCGCGTCGCTTACCGCCGGCCGGCCGGGTGTGCTGCACGGCAACCGGACCTATTTGCTGCAGGACGCGCACGGGCAGATCGCCGACACTCACTCGATCTCCGCGGGCCTCGACTATCCGGGTGTCGGTCCCGAGCATGCGTGGCTGAAGGACTGCGGCAGGGCGGAGTACGTTACCATCGAGGACGGCGAGGCGCTGCAGGCCTTCCATGACCTTTGCCACTACGAAGGCATCATGCCCGCACTGGAGTCCAGCCATGCGCTGGCCTACGCGTCAAAGCTTGCGCCCACGCTCGGGCCCGACAAGGTCCTGCTGGTCAATCTCTCCGGGCGCGGCGACAAGGACATGCACACCGTTGCTGAAAAATCGGGCCTCACGTTTTGATCCTGGCTCCTGCAGAGGCCTCCCTGCCGCCATGCGCCGCGGGTTGCGCATGAATTGCCGCCTGTACAACGAGGACTGTTTCGAGGGCCTTTCGCGCCTCGGGGACGGCAGCGTGGATCTGGTCATTGCCGACCCGCCCTATGGATTGGGAAAGGATTACGGCAACGATTCGGATCACCTGTCCGGCACGGCATATGTTGACTTCAGCCGCCGCTGGTTGGAAGCTGTCCTGCCCAAGCTGAAGCCGGATGCTTCTCTCTACGTGTTCCTTTCCTGGCAGAACAGCCTCGAGGTCTTCTGCCTCTTCAAGACGCGGCTGATCATGCTCAACGAAATTATCTGGGACCGCAGGGTCCCCAGCATGGGCGGCAGCACGCGCAGGTATTCGTCGGTGCACGACAATATCGGTTTCTTCGCGCGGTCGCGCAACCATTACTTCGACATCGACAGCGTGCGCGTACCGTATGACGCCGCGACCAAGAAGGCACGCTCGCGTTCGATCTTCGTTGGCAAGAAATGGCTTGAACTCGGCTATAACCCGAAGGACCTGTGGAGCGTTTCGCGTTTGCACCGGCAAGACCCGGAGCGCGCAGAGCATCCGACTCAGAAGCCGCTGGAACTCGTCAGGCGCATGGTCCTTGCGAGCTGCCCGCCGGGCGGCGTGGTGCTCGATCCGTTCATGGGATCGGGGACGACTGCGGTCGCCGCGCAGTCCACAGGCAGGTCCTTTGCCGGTTTCGAGATCAATCCCGAATATTTTGCCGGGGCCGCGGCACGTGTGCAGCCGCCGGCGGACGCCGGGCAGGCGACAGTTGCCGGCAATACGCGTCGTCGGCGTGCGCCGGCAACTGAACGCCTGATTGCGGCCGATTAGCCGTCCCATCCAGTTCGAATCCATGTCGAGAATCCAGAACGTATTCGCCCAATTGCAGCCGCGCGGGGGCAAGGCGCTGATCCCTTACGTGACTGCTGGCGATCCCGACCCCGCCACGACGGTTCCAATCATGCATGCGCTGGTGGCGGCCGGCGCCGACATCGTCGAACTCGGTGTACCTTTTTCCGACCCCATGGCGGATGGGCCCGTCATCCAGCGCGCTGGGGAGCGCGCGCTGAAGCACGGCGTCGGGCTGACGCATGTGCTGCAGATGGTCGAAGAGTTCCGGCGCAGCAATTCCGCAACGCCGGTCGTACTGATGGGTTATGCCAATCCCATCGAGGCGATGGGCGTAGTGGCGTTCGTCGCGGCGGCCGCACGCTCGGGTGTCGACGGCCTGATCGTGGTGGATTACCCGCCGGAGGAGTCCGCGGAGTTTGCAGCTGCAGTGCGCGATGCTGGCATGGACCTAATCTTCCTGCTCGCACCGACGTCGACGCAGGAGCGCGTGGAGCTGGTTGCGCGCCTGGCCAGCGGATTCGTGTACTACGTGTCGCTCAAGGGCATCACGGGCGCGACGAATATCGATCTCACGGACGTGGCCGCGAACGTCGCGCGCATACGCGCTGCCACCGGCCTGCCGGTAGGCGTCGGTTTCGGGATCCATGATGCCGGGACCGCGAAGGCGATCTGCAGCATCGCCGATGCGGCCATCATCGGCAGCCGTATTATTCAGGAGGTGGAGGCGTCGCCGCCGGGCGAGGCCCCCGCCCGCGTCGCCGCCTTCATCAGGGGCGTGCGCGTGGCGATGGAAGGAGCCGAGGCATGAGCTGGTTGCAGAAGCTGCTGCCCCCCAAGATCAAGCGTTCCGACGTGGCGTCGACGCGAAAGAACATGCCCGAGGGGCTCTGGTCGAAGTGCGACTCCTGCGGCGCCGTGCTCTATGCAACGGATCTCGAGAAGAACGCCGGTGTCTGCCCGAAATGCGGGCACCACAATCGCATGCGCGCGCGCGAGCGGCTGGACCTTTTGCTCGATGCGGAGGGGCGCTTCGAGATCGGCGCCGAGGTGGTGCCGGTCGACACGTTGAAATTCAAGGACAGCCGCCGCTACTCGGAGCGGCTCGAGGATGCCGCCCGGTCGACCGGCGAGAGAGAGGCGCTGGTGGTCATGCAGGGCGCCATCAAGACCATTCCCGTAGTCGTTGCCGTGCTTGAATTCGATTTCATGGCGGGGACCATGGGATCGGTGGTCGGCGAGCGCTTCGTGCGCGGGGTGTATGTCTGCCTCGAGAATAATCTGCCCTTCATCTGTTTCACGGCGAGCGGCGGCGCGCGCATGCAGGAGGGCATGCTGTCTTTGATGCAGATGGCCAAGACCGCCGCGGTGCTGACGCAACTTGCGGCACGCAAGCTGCCGTTCATTTCCGTGCTGACGGATCCAACCACCGGCGGGGTCTCGGCCAGCTTCGCTTTTCTCGGCGATGTGGTCATCGGCGAACCCAGGGCGCTGATCGGTTTTGCCGGTCCGCGCGTCATTGAGCAGACGGTGCGTGAAAAGCTGCCCGAGGGATTCCAGCGCGCGGAATTCCTCCTTGAGAAGGGTGCCGTCGACCTGATCGTCGACCGGCGCGAGTTGCGCGACAAGCTGGCGCAACTGCTGTCGCTACTGATGCAGCTTCCGCGACCAGGCCCCTGATGCGCCAGCGCAGCGGTGGCCGGCCCAGGGGGTCCGGTGATGGCCGCCGGCATTAACCGAGAAAGCACGCACCGGACAGGCCCTCGCGCCGCCTGCGACCGGGCCGGGGCAATGGTCCATGGCGGTGACTGAAAGGCCACCTTTTCGCGAGCTCGCGGACTGGCTCGCATGGGTCGAGCGCCAGCACCCCAAGTCGATTGCGCTCGGACTCGACCGGGTCGCCCGGGTCCGGGATGCGCTGCGGCAGCAGACCGGCTGCAACTTCGATGGCCCGATCGTCACGGTGGGCGGCACCAACGGCAAAGGTTCCACCTGTGCCATGCTGGAGGCCATACTGCGGGCAGCGGGTTACCGGGTAGGCCTGTATACCTCGCCGCATCTGCTGCGCTACAACGAGCGCGTCCGCATCGACGGTGTCGCCGTGTCCGATGAACAGCTGTGCGCGTCATTCACGCGTGTGGAGGCGGCTCGTCGCGGCCTTGTCGCCGTGACTTCGGGCGAACCGTTGGCACTGACGTACTTCGAGTACGGAACGTTGGTCGCCTGGGAAATATTCTGCGGCAGCGGGCTCGACGTCGTGATTCTCGAAGTTGGGCTAGGTGGCCGGCTCGACGCCGTGAACATATTCGATGCCGATTGCGCCGTGTTGACCAGCATCGATCTGGACCATATGGATTACCTCGGCGACACACGCGAGAAAATCGGTGCGGAGAAGGCCGGGATCTTCAGGCCGGGCAAGGTGGCCGTGGTGGCCGATCCGTTGCCGCCGGCGAGCGTGGCCGTGCATGCGGAGCGAATCGGCGCCGACCTGCGACTGCTCGGCCGCGATTTCGGCTATCGCGGGGACAAGCAACAATGGCAGTACTGGAGTCGCGACAGCAGGCGTTCGGGCCTGGCGTATCCGGCCCTGCGCGGCGCCAATCAGCTGCTGAATGCCTCTGCTGCACTCGCCGCGCTGGACGCCATCGCCGGGCGCGCACCCGTCGGCATGGATGCGGTGAGGCGGGGATTCTCGGTCCTTGATCTGCCCGGGCGCTTCCAGGTGCTGCCGGGGCGACCGACGGTGGTGCTCGACGTGGCGCACAATCCGCACGCCGCGGCGGTCCTCTCGGATAACCTGTCCAACATGGGCTTCTTTCCGGGGACGTGCGCGGTGTTCGGCATGCTCGGGGACAAGGACATTGCCGGCGTGTGCAGGGCGATGCGCGGGCGCATCAGTGCCTGGCACGTTGCCGCGCTGCCGGGGCCGCGCGGCGCGCGCGCGGAAACGCTGGTTCGTGCCATCGCCAGCAGCGAGGCGGGCGGCGAGGTGAGAACCTTCGATTCGCACCGCGCAGCCTATGCCGAGGCGCGGCGACGGGCAGGCGAGGGTGATAGAATTATCGTGTTCGGATCGTTCCTTACCGTCGCCGACGTGCTGGCCGCGATCCGCGTGGATAACCGCAATCCGGGGACCCAGTCCTCTTAGGGAATGGTTCAAAAAGTGCCAAGGCGTGCCTATAGCGGTTTCGAGTTCCCTGCGCTATCGCGCGGGCGCGAGACAGAGCGCGGTTTTCCGACAAATCCCCACGTCGCGAGATGATCTAATGGCGGAGACCCCGGACGCAGTGGATTTGCAGCGCCGCGCACGGCGGCGCCTGGTCGGGGTCATCGCGCTCGTGGTTTTTGTCGTCATTGTCCTGCCCGTCGTATTCGATCGCGAACCCAAGCCCATTTCGCAGGACCTGACGATCCAGATTCCCAGCCAGGATGCCGGCCGCTCTTCCTCACGGGCGCTGCCGGTCGTGGATCCCAAGCCCGAGGCCAGGACGGCTGCGGGCAACCAATCCAAGGCCGAGGCTGCCAAGACCGTGCCCGAGTCGCGTGTTGACGCGAGGGCGCCAATACCGGCTGCACCAGCGTCCGTTTCTGAAAAGGCCGACCGGGTGGCGGACGCGGCCAAGCCCCCCGCTGCTTCCCGCGGCGATGCAGCGGCTAAGCCACCGGCGCCCAGGACGGAGGCCGGGAAACCGGTTGTCGCGAACGCAGACGTTGCCAAGGCCGACGTGACGAAGGCTGGCGCAGCAAAGGCCGAAGCCAGCAAGGCAGCGGCGCCAAACTCTGCTAACGATGCGACCAGCGCCACTGCAGGCGCCGGGCCCAAACCAGTCGCGGAGAACGCCGCAGCCCGGGCCAAGCCCGATACGGCCAAGGGCGCCTCCGGGCAGTCCTTCGTCGTTCCATTGGGCCTGTTCCGCAATCCCGACAATATCAAGAAAGTCCGCGGCTGGGTCTCCAGTGCGGGCTATGAGAGTTTTACCGAGCAGGCCCCGGAGACTGCCGTGGCGGGCAAGGCCGCAGCGCTCAAGGTTCTCGCCGGCCCCTTTCCGACGCGCGACGCGGCGGAAAAGGCACGCGACAAGCTCAAGGCCAAGGGTGTCGATGTCGGTCCGGTTGCCCCGCGCTAGGCGGCGCGGACTGGCTGGCGAATGACGTGGTTCGACTACGCGGTGCTCGCGGTGCTTGGGCTGTCGCTGCTGTGGAGTCTGATGCACGGATTCGTGCGCGAACTGGTGTCCGTGGCAGGTTGGGTTGCCGCCTTCGTACTGGCGATGACATTTGCCCAGGCATTGGCCGGCCTACTGCCGGTGAGCCTGGGGCCGTTTCTGGCGGGTCTGAGTGCCTTCCTGATCATCTTCATCGGCGTATGGGTGTTGTCGGGACTGATCGGCATGATCCTGTCGAAGGTGGTGAAGGCAGCCGGGCTGGGCTGGGCCGATCGCATGCTGGGGGCACTGTTCGGACTGGTCCGCGGCCTGGTCATCGTGCTGGTGATGGTGATGCTCGGGGGGTTGACTCCGTTGCCGCGCGAACCATTCTGGCGCGATGCGGTGCTGTCAGACCCGCTGGAGACGATGGTGGTGCTGATAAAGCGCGCGCTACCGGAAGGGCTTGCCGAACGTATGCGATTCGGGATGCGGGGCGCAGAGTCAAGGCCCTGATCGGAGCTGCGCGACGGGACCCGGGTAGTCGGTGCTCGCGGGTTTCTGACAGAATTGCCGTCTGAGGGTAGCCTGGCAAAGGTTACGAGAAGGGAGTAGTCCCCCGTATTGTCAGGGGCAGTTCGGAATCTGTGAAATGGCCCTTGATGCAGGGAAGCCGGAGGGGGGGTTCCCGCATTTGTGAAGTACTCTCTTTGGCACTCTTAAGGAATCATCATGTGCGGCATCCTCGGCGTATTCGCTCGAACACCGGTGAACCAGATGCTCTATGACGGATTGCTGCTGCTGCAGCATCGGGGTCAGGACGCCGCCGGCATCGTAACCTCGGAGTCCAAGACCTTCCACATGCACAAGGGTCCGGGAATGGTGCGCGACGTGTTCCGTACCCGCGACATGCGCTCTCTGCCTGGCGAAATCGGCATAGCGCATTGCCGCTATCCGACTGCCGGCTCGGCATCCAACGCAGGCGAGGCGCAGCCGTTCTACGTGAATTCGCCGTTCGGCATCGTGCTCGGACACAACGGCAACCTCACCAATTCCGAGGCGCTGAAGCAGGAGATGTTCCGGCAGGACCTCCGGCACATCAACACCAACTCCGACTCTGAAGTTCTGCTCAACGTACTTGCCCACGAACTGGAGCTTGCCGCCAAGGGCACATGGCTGGATGTGGAGAAGATCTTCGCGGCGGTTGCCAACGTGCATCGCCGCTGCCGCGGCGCCTATGCGGTAGTGGCCATGATCGCGGGTTACGGCCTGCTCGCCTTTCGCGACCCCTATGGGATACGTCCGCTGATCTTCGGGCGCGCCGAGACGCCGCAGGGCCCGGAGTACCTGGCCGCGTCGGAGAGCGTTGCGCTCAACGCATTCGGCTTCGAGCCGGTTCGCGATGTGGCGCCGGGGGAAGCGATATTTGTCGATGAAACGGGGACGCTGCACACACGCCAGTGTGCGGAGAAATCGGTGCTTGCACCCTGCATTTTCGAGTACGTATACCTCGCGCGCCCGGATTCGGTCATGGATGGCGTGTCGGTCTACGAGGCGCGCCTCAACATGGGCCGCCACCTCGCGCTCAAGGTGCAGCGCACCCTTCCCGATGCGAAGATCGACATGGTGGTTCCCGTGCCCGACACCAGCCGTCCCAGCGCCATGGAGATGGCCGCGGTTCTGGGCGTGAGCTATCGCGAGGGCTTCATCCGAAATCGCTATATCGGGCGCACGTTCATCATGCCCGGCCAGGCCATTCGAAAGAAGTCCGTGCGGCAGAAGCTCAACGTGATGGCGATGGAGTTCAAGGACAAGAATGTCCTGATCGTCGATGACTCCATCGTGCGCGGCACCACCAGTAGGGAGATTGTGCAGATGGCACGCGAGGCCGGTGCAAAAAAAGTGTACTTCGCCTCGGCTGCACCTGCCGTGCGCTACGCCAACGTCTACGGCATCGACATGCCGACGCGGCAGGAGCTGATCGCGCCGGGACGGACCGACGAAGAGATCGCGCGCGAGATTTGCGCGGATGCGGTGATCTACCAGGACCTCGAAGGTCTCGAGCAGGCGGTGCGCGAAGTCAACCCGCGCCTGATGCAATTCGAGACATCCTGTTTCAGCGGCCGCTATGTGACGGGGGACGTCACGGATGCCTACCTCAAGTCGGTGGAGCAGAGCCGTGATGCCAGCCGGGAAAACGACGGCGAGGACGTGGACGCGAATCAGCTGGACCTGAACCATGCCTGAGGGAGCGTCAGCGCGATAAGCTTGCGCCGCCTGTTCGAGGGCCCTGACCGCCGCTCGCGCGGCGGTTTCCCCGCCTGGCGGTGGGTCCATACTGATCTCCGCTTGGCGGCGCGGTAAACCTGCGCCGCCTGCTTTAGGGCCCCGATGGCCGCTCGCGCTGCAGTTTTCCCGCCTGGAGCTGATTTCGCACCGGCCTTCGTTTGGCGCCGTACCCCGCCTTCGAACTGGGAGCGGACAACCTGTCGGCAAAGCCGAGGTCAGCGCCTTTGTTTGACAGTTTTCTGTTGGGATAGTAAGTTTCGACCTGCGCCGATTTGATTAGCAGCTTGCGGGCGCCGCCTCCGGGAGATTGGATGGTGACAAACAAATGCCGCTAAAGCGTGGTCATCAAACCCGTCTTAGCGAATGCTCGACGGGTTTTTTGTTTTTTGGGGCGTGTGCGACTTGGCCTCGGGCGGTCCACATAATTCAGCCCATGGAGACGATGATGCAGAATGACGACACGTACGACCTGGAGACGCTGGCGGTGCGCGCCGGCATCCATCGCAGCCAGTTCAACGAGCATTCCGAGGCCATGTACCTGACCTCGAGTTTTGTGTTCGAAAACGCTGCGCAGGCGGCGGCGCGCTTCAGCGGGGCGGAGCCTGGGAACATCTATTCGCGCTTCACCAATCCCACGGTGACCGCGATGCAGGAGCGGCTGGCCGCGCTGGAGGGCGCCGAGGCGTGTGTTGCGACGGCCTCCGGCATGTCGGCCATCGTCGCCACCGTCATGGCGCTGCTGAAGGCGGGGGACCACGTGGTCTGCGCTTCCGGCGTGTTTGGCGCCACGGTGCAGTTGTTCAACACCATATTCTCCAGGTTCGGCGTGCAAACGACTTTCGTCGACGGCGGCGATCCCGCGGAGTGGGAGCGCGCCATGACGCCGGCGACGCGTCTGCTGTTCCTGGAGACGCCGTCCAACCCGCTGACCGAAGTGTTAGACATCGCCGCGCTGGCCTCGCTGGCGAGGAAGCGCGGCGCCCTGCTGGCGGTGGACAACTGCTTCTGCAGCCCCGCGCTGCAGAAGCCTCTCGAACTGGGCGCGGACCTTGTGATCCACTCAGCGACCAAGTACCTCGACGGACAGGGGCGCGTCATGGGGGGCGCGGTGCTGGGCCGCAAGGACCTCATCACTGATGCTGTCTTTCCCTTTCAGCGCACCGCCGGCTTCACGCTGTCGGCGTTTAACGCCTGGGTGATCATGAAGGGGCTCGAGACCCTGGCGATACGCATGGAGGCGCAATCGCGCAACGCCCTGGGACTCGCGCAGTGGCTTGAAGGGCATCCGGGCATCGAGCGCGTGATGTATCCGGGGCTCGCCTCGCACCCACAGCACGACTTGGCCATGCGGCAGCAAAAGACCGGCGGAGCCGTCGTGTCGTTCATCGTAAAGGGCGGGCGCGAGGACGCCTGGCGGGTCATCGACGCAACCCGGCTGCTCTCCATCACCGCAAATCTCGGCGACACCAAGACCACAATCACGCATCCCTCGACAACGACGCACGGTCGCATCAGCGCCGAAGCGCGCGCACGGGCCGGCATCACCGAAGGGCTGGTGCGCGTGGCCGTGGGGCTGGAGTCGCTGAAGAACCTGTGTGCGGACCTCGAACGCGGATTGAAGGCCTAGCGGCGGCGCAGCGCGTCAAACCCGCGCCAGCCACCGTCTATTTCTTGAACAGCGCATTCCACCTGGTGCGCGCCGCGTTGACTACCTCGGGCGTGTAGGGCGTAGGGTCATAGGGGTTCATCGTGCGCGCATCGAGGCTGCCTGGAATATTGGCGAGCGGGCTGCCAGACTCGCCTTCCCCGTGCCAGACGGTCTGGCCGCGCCGCGACATCACGTAGTCCATGAAGACCTGCCCGGCATTGGGACGCCTTGCCCATCCAAGCGTGCCCCCGGTGAAGCGCACGCCGATGCTGGGATTGGGTACCACCACGCCGATTGGCGCGCCCTGCCTGATCAGCGGCACCACGATGCCGATATTCAGGTGCCCGGCCACGGCGAGTTCGCCCGATGCTAAAGATTGTGCCCCCGCGGTCACTGTGCCGTAGAGCTTGGTCTGCTGCGATGCCAGTTGGGGAAAGAAGTTCGCGCCCTGGTTTTTCTCCACCCAGTCATAGATGGCGACCATGGCAGTGGCGGTCATGTCCAGCATGCCGACCTTGCCCTTGAGTTCCGGCGCGAGCAGGTCCTTGTAGCCGGTGATGCGCGTCTTGACGAGGTTGGTGTTCCACGCGATCACTGCGGGCTCGATGCCGAGTATGGGCATGCCGCCCCGGAGCAGGTGCGCGGCCGGCCAGTCGGTCGCGGACGGACCCGCCGGCGCCCTCATCGATCCATCCAGCGCGCGTGCCTCCGTCCAGCCGGTTTCGGAGAAGATGTGAGCGTCCGCCCCA
>VGIE01000045.1 GCA_016867955.1 Betaproteobacteria bacterium | reverse complement strand
TCGGGAGACGACCACCGGCACCTGCATCTTGGACTATTGATTCAACAACACATCATGCGTTGCATCAGAGCCTATTCCCACCAATCCCAACGCCCCAGGAGGTGAACCAGCGATTGAACCTGCATTTGCTCTACGCTAGACTTAAAACTCTCACTGCGACTGGATCAGGATTCAACGCAGGTCACTACCTTGCCTGAGGTCTTGTATGTCGCACTCATCAGTAGCCTCCCTCCGCTATCTCCAACTGCTAATTGCCACGGTATTTCTGATGCTCTCCGCCGAGGCGATGGCAATGCAGATATTTATTAAGACGCCCACAGGTAAAACGATAGCACTGGAAGTTGAAGCCAGTGACACCATCGAAAACGTTAAGGCCAAGATTCAAGATAAAGAAGGCATTCCTCCTGATCAGCAGCAGTTGATATTTGCTGGAAATCAATTGGAAGAAGGAAGAACGCTTAGTGATTACAACATACGAAAAGAGAGCACGATTTTCCTAGTGTTGAAGGGGCAAGCACTAGGTAACTCTATTCCTCGTCCCACAATGAAGGCCGCCTCAGGCTTAATGATCAGGGCGACGAACCGATCATGGATGCGGGGTATTGATGCAGCAACAATCGGAAGCTCACAGATAGTCGTTTCACAATTTATTGAGCGCCCTACAGTTAGTCGTTTTCCGGATCAACCCACCTTGGGAGGTGAGTTTGAAAAATCCAGTGGTGGCACAGGTGATCGGAGCTACGACGCCATCATTAGAAACTTTGTAGTAGGAAAAACTCTAGGGCAAGCAGAGGATTTTCGATGGGGGGCAATGGCTCCCTATGGCACAGGAAATCTTCAGTCAGGGATTGGCCTTGATCAGAAACTGAGTCAGTTGGGTGCAGCTGGATTCATTGAATACCGTCCTGCGCCCAATTGGCGTATGTCTGGCCTATTAGGGCTTGCCAAGACTCGCTATGAAGAAGAATTGAACTTGGCTAGCGATACAGTCAATGGTTGGCGCACTGACTTGGGGGCGATGGTTGAGTACCAAGCCGACGATATGATCAGATGGCGTTCAGCTTTCTCTGCTGCTCATGAGCAGATTGGTGATTGCACTATCTACGGCGGAAAACGCAGGATTAATCAGGCTGAGTGGAACAACGCTTTCAGAGTTTCATTCTTGCCTGTGACGTCTCTTGTTCGACCGTTTGTTGAAGTCGGTGCATCTGTGTTTGCAAGACCAGATTTGTTATCCGAAGGGGCTACAACACGTTGGATGGGCGAGGTTGGTCTGGGGGTGGAAGGGAAATTTAGTGCTAAGAGTGACAATAAGTACCTCGTGCGCGCTCTTTACTCTGAAGGGCTGTCGAACTTCCGTTCGGTTGGGCTTGTAGGGAATGTTGCCGTTTCTTTCTGATCAGGCTTTGGAAACCAATTTGCATTTACTCGCAGACATAAAATCTGAGTGAGTTCGATCTGCGAGTACAGGGAGGCTATCGTTAATGTTGTTGCCCGTTAATTGGCTGGCAGCCACCCTAATTCCGACCTAGCCAGTCCGTTGATCGAATGACCTCAAAGGTCGAGGTTCCGACGATTGGTTGTCGAGTTGTGCGGCTGCTCGTATCAGAATCCTGCCGTTGGAACCTCAGGAAATCGTGAGGCTGGTTTGAGGCGAAAGCTGTCCCACGCCATGAAGTGTCACGGGCGGTTGCCGTCGGCGTGAGTTGGGCGAGAGTGGCCATCGAGCCGCGGAACCAAACCATCGGATCAGAACAGCAAAGCACAAATGAAATCGCCCAGACCGAAGCCTGGGCGAAGTATTACAGTTCACATCCTGTAAACGCTTGTAGCAACTCACTCACGCGGTAGTGTGTTTGTTTTTACTCCACATAGCCGTGGCCGCCCTTTTTCTTGAGGGGGACTGTGCGGCGCTGTTGCCGCCCGGAGGTTATGGGTTGCGCCCTGCGCCCTGCGTGTAGAGGCCGGCGTAGTCCTCGCGCAGCTTCAGCTTGGACAGCTTGCCGAAGATCGTCTTCGGCAGCACGTCGAGGAACACCACGGCCCTGGGCACCTGGAAATTCGACAGCGTGCCCCTCAATGCGGCCATGACGGCCGCCTCGTCGAGCCTGGCGCCCGGCTTGCTGACAACGAAGGCGGTGACCGCCTCGCCCCAGTGCGCGTGCGGCAGCCCAATCACCGTGCATTCGAACACTTGCGGCAGCGCGTAGAGGGCGTCCTCAACGTCCTTCGGGAAGACATTCAGCCCGCCGGTCTTCACCATGTCCTTCTTGCGGTCCATGACGTAGAGGAAGCCCTCCGCGTCGCGGCGGCCGTAGTCGCCGGTGTGGAACCAGCCGCCGGCGAAGGCCTCGGCCTGGATGGCGGGCTGCTTGTAGTAGCCGCTCGCCACGGCATCGCCGCGGATGAGGAACTCGCCGGTCTCGCCGTCGGGCAGCTCACGGCCCTCGTCGTCGGCAATGATGACTTCGAAGCCCACCATGGGCCGGCCCACGCTGGCCGGATGCGTGGCCTTCTCGGCGGCGCAGATCATGATGCCGCCGCCGCTCTCGGAGGTGCCGAAGCATTCCATGACGCCGATGCCGCGCTTGCGCAAGCGCTCGTACACCTCGGTTGGCAGCGGCCCCCCCGCAGACACCAGTCGCTCGACCGAGGACAGGTCGCGTCGCGCGAAGTCCTCGTGCACCGTCATGGCGTTGGTCATGGTGGGCACAGCGAACCAGGTCGTCACGCGCTCTTCCTCGATCAGCCGCAGCGCCTCGCCCGGCTCGAAGTGCGGCACCACCACGGCCGGGATGCCGAGCATGATGTAGGGGTGGATGCTCATCAGCTGGGTGCCGCCCATGCACAGCGGCGTGAGGTGCATGCCGATGTCCGTGTTCTTCAGCTCCTGGCTGAAACCCAGCGACACCGTCTTCGCAAGCAGGTTCCACCAGGTGTTGATGGCACCCTTGGGCGTGCCCGTGGTGCCCGAGGAGAACACCAGGCAGCCGATGTCGTCAGGGCTTACCGGCGCGATGGGGAGGGGCTCCCGCGGGGCGGTGTCGTCGAGCACCGCGGCCAGGTTGACGGTGTCGGGCGTGCGGTCGTTCGCATCCCAGGTCAGGAACAGCGGCGCGCGGCCGTCAAGCCGCACCCCGGCGCGGATTTCGTTGATCACCGCCTGCAGGCCGTCGCCCGCCACCACTGCCTTGCAGTCGGCGTGGTTGAGCTGAGTCTCGAGCGCCGTGGCGCGCAGCCCGGCGTTGAGGATCACCGCGCAGGCGCCGAGCTTGTGGATGGCGTACTGCACGAGGATGTAGGCGGTGCAGTTGTTGCCGAGAATGGCCACATGGTCGCGCCCGCCGATGCCCAGGTCGCGCAGCGCCGAGGCGACGCGGTCGGAGGCCTGGTCGGCCTCCAGCCAGGTCATGCGCCGGTTTCCCTCGATGAAGGCGTCGCGGTTGCGGTAGCGCAGCGCGTTGCGCCGCATGAAGCCGGCGATCTGCACCATCTCTTTCGGGTGTCCCTGCATAGGCCCTCCTGCAATCCCGCGACTGGAATGGCGGCGATTATGACAGTGGCGGCTGGCGGACGCGGTCATTGCGGTGCCGGGCCGGCCATTCCGCATACCGAACGAATACCGCATATGGAATAAGCGCGACGCAGGCTTCCCGGTGCCTGCTTGATGCAGGACTCGGACGGCAGGACGAGGTAGCCCTGTATCTCCACGACAGCCCCGCGTACCTGCAGGCGATGTTGACATCGGTAATGATGTGGAGCGGCGCCTGCAGGGAACGCCTGCTCGCGAATGCGCGATCGCATGGCCGCCGTGCCGGCGCTGGTGCGCGAAAGTGCCGAGGAGATTTCCCGGATCCCGGGCTATCGCGGCGAGTGGCCACCTGCGTGAGAACACGCAGGCGACAGTTGAAGTAACATTCATCCATGGACATCAAACCCTTCAGCATCAACATTCCCGATGCATTGCTCGAGGACATGCGCCGGCGTCTGCGTACTGCGCGCTGGGCCGACGATTTCGGCAACGAGCGCTGGACCTACGGCGTCGAGCGTGGCTGGCTCGAGGGCATGGTGCGTTTTTGGGCCGACACCTACGACTGGCGCGCGCAGGAGGCGGTGATCAACCGCTTTGCGCAGTTCAGGACGGTCATCGACGGCGTCCCCATCCATTTCATCCATGTGAAGGGCAAGGGGGCGCCAGGCGTGAAACCCCTGCCGCTCATCCTCACCCATGGCTGGCCGTGGACGTTCTGGGACTGGAAGGACGTCATTGGTCCACTCTCGGATCCCGCAGCGCATGGGGGCGACGCGGCCGACGCCTTCGATGTCATCGTGCCCTCGCTCCCCGGCTACGGGTTTTCCGAACCCCTGCGCACCACCGGCATCAGCGCGCCGCGCGTGGCCGACCTGTGGGTCAAGCTGATGGCAGGTCTCGGGCATGAGCGCTTCGCCGCGGCGGGCGGCGACTGGGGCGCCATCGTCACGGCGCAGATGGGCCACGCGCATGCCGAGCATCTGATCGGCATTTATCTCACCATGGCGCGGCTGCCCGGCGTCGATCCCGGGGCGCTGAAGGCGTCCGACTTCGCGGCCGATGAACAATGGATGTGGATGCGCCTGCAGGAAGCCTTGCCCACCATCACCAGCCATTCGGCCGTGCACATCCACGACCCGCAGACGCTGGCCTTTGCGCTGGCCGATTCGCCGGTGGGCACGGCGGCCTGGCTGTGGGAACGGCGCCGCGCATGGAGCGATTGCGGCGGCAATGTGGAGAGCGTATTCGACCGCGACTTCCTCTGCACCACGGCCTCGATCTACTGGCTCACCAATACCATCGGCACCTCGTTCCGGCTCTATAACGAGACCTTCACGCGCGGCTGGAACCTGCAGCACGAGCGCAAGCCGTCGATTGCCGTGCCAACGGGCTTCGGCATCTCGCCCAAGGAACTGCGCATGCTGCCGAAGTCCTGGTGCGAGGCGCGGACCAACCTGAAGCGCTGGACGATCTTCCCGCGCGGCGGCCACTTCGCGCCCTCGGAACAGCCCGCGCAGGTGATCCCGGAGTACCGGGCGTTCTTTCGCCCGCTGCGCTGAGCCTGTCCGCCTGGAATTTCACTCGGAGCATCGTCGCGCATCCTCGCGCAGGAGCGCGAGGATGCACTTTGAATCGCCGAATAGTTCATTGCCGATTGCCAGACTCTTTGGGGAGGAGTGCATGGATAGCCGCATTACCGCGATGTTCGAGCAGGCCGACCGGGCGCTCCAGCAGCCCGGGCGCAACCTGTCCATTCACCCGTTCGTGCAGGGCGTGGCCAATGGCACGCTGTCGCGCGAGCAGATCCGCGTCTGGGCCGAGCAGACCTACCTCTATGTGGAAGCGGTGGTGCCGTGGATCGGCGTGGCCTACGGCAACTGCGACAATCCCGAGGCGCGCAGCCACATCTGGGACAGCCTGCTCGAGGAGGCCACCGGGCAGCTCTCCGGCACCAAGCCGCATCCTGAACTGATGGCGGACTTCGCCGAAGCCATGGGCTCGCAGCGCGCGAAGCTCTCGTCGAACGAGCCGCTGCCGGGCACGCGCGCCATGCTTAACCACTGGGAAGTATCGCTCTGCCACCGGCACTGGACCGAAGGGCTGGCCGGCATGGGCTACGGCGGCGAGCGCCAGATCCCGGTGACCTTCCGCAAGGTGTCCGACGGACTGAAGAACCATTACGGCGTCGACGACAAGGCGCGCCTGTTTTTCGAGATGCACATCAAGGCCGATGAGGAACATGGCGACGAATCGCAGAAGGTGGTCGCCATCGGCAATCCCAGCGATGCCGGCCTGAGGCGCGTCTACAACACCATCCTCGGCACTGCCGAGGCGCTGTGGACCTGCTGGATGGCCTTCGACAGCGTGTCGGCGAAACGCTAGCGCCAGCGCCGGGACCTCGTTCCTTGACGCGGAATCCGCCCGAACCGATCGACACCTGCACAGCGGCACTGACAGCGGCAGAGCGTCAACTCGAGGCCGCGCGTGCAAGCGTGCTGTCGCGCGTGGCGCCGCATCGCGACGGCGCGCCCGACGCCGCTCGCCTCGAGGCCGAGCAGGTGGCGGTGCACGGCTACGCCTGGGTGGCTACCTACCTGTGCGCATTGCGGGCGCTGCTAGGCTGGGGGCGCAGCCTGCAGTCCGATGGCCGCCTGCATGAGCTCGAACAACTCATCCTCGTTGCCGGCTACGGCGAGTACCTCGCGCAGTTGCAGGGCGGCATCGCCGTGTCGCAGGCGGAGTTCGTAAGGCCTGGCGACCTTGGCCTGAAGGAAGCCGATGCGGGGCTGCTGGCCACCGCAGCGGTGCAATCGCTGGTCGAGGCGCGCCGCGATCCGGGGCTGGGACGCCGCCTTTGCGCGCTGATCCTGGAGCGGCATGGTTATGGCGAAGTGGCGCTCGGCGACCCCGCGCTGGTACTGATGGCCGAGCAGATCCGCCGCTATGTTGACACGGTCATCGGGCCGCAGGCGCAGGGCTGGCACCGCGCCGATGTGCTGATCCCGGGGGACGTGTTGCGCGCACTCGCCGATATGGGCGTGTTCGGCGTGACGGTACCGGAAGCCTTTGGCGGCCTTGGGCTCGGCAGGGTGGCGATGTGCGTGGTCACCGAGGAGCTTTCGCGCGGCTACCTTGGCGTAGGGTCGCTCGGCACGCGCTCGGAGATCGCCGCCGAGCTCATCGTCAGGGGTGGCACCGAGGCTCAGAAGGCGCGCTGGCTGCCCGCCATCGCCTCTGGTGCAGTGCTGCCCACGGCGGTATTCACCGAGCCCAGCACCGGCTCCGACCTCGCGAGCCTGCAGACGCGGGCGGTGCTGGAAGGCGACAGCTATCGCATCACCGGCAACAAGACCTGGATCACCCACGCGGCGCGTTCGGACGTGATGACCCTGCTCGCGCGCACCGGCGGCCCGGGCTACAAGGGGCTGTCGATGTTTCTGGTGGAGAAGCCGCGCGGCACGCCGGCCGATGCGTTCCCGCTCGAGGGGCTCTCGGGCAGCGAGATCCGCGTGCTTGGCTACCGCGGCATGAAGGAATACGAGCTGGCCTTCGACGGGCTCGCCACGCCGAAGGCCAGCCTGCTCGGCGGCGCGGAGGGGCAGGGTTTCAAGCAGTTGATGGCGACTTTCGAATCGGCGCGCATCCAGACCGCAGCGCGCGCGGTGGGCGTGGCGCAGAACGCGCTGGAACTCGGGCTCAAGTACGCCTGCGAGCGCGTCCAGTTCGGCAAGCCCATCCTCGAGTTTCCGCGCATATCGGGCAAGCTGGCGTGGATGGCGGTGGAAACCATGCTGTCGCGCCAGCTGGCGCTCTACGCTGCGCGCGAGAAGGACAAGGGCCGCCGCTGCGACATCGAGGCCGGCATGGCCAAGCTGCTGGCCGCGCGTGTGGCCTGGTCGAACGCCGACTGCGCATTGCAGATCCACGGCGGCAACGGTTACGCCGAGGAGTACCCGGTCAGCCGGCTACTGGTGGACGCGCGCATCCTCAGCATCTTCGAAGGCGCGGCAGAGATCCAGGCCGGTGTCATCGGCAAGGGGCTGCTGTCGCAGGGCCCGTAGCACCGCAATTCGGAAAACCACGAGGAAACCACCATGTATTCGCTGCTCGGCGGCCTGCGCGTCATCGAAGGCGCCTCCTTCATCGCCGCGCCCAGCTGCGGCCTCAACCTCCTGCAGCTCGGCGCCGAGGTCATCCGCTTCGACAACATCGGTGGCGGGCTCGACTACCGTCGTTGGCCGGTCTCTCCCGGGGGCGCAAGCTTCTACTGGGAGGGCCTGAACAAGGGCAAGAAATCCATCGCCATCGACCTCGCCTCGCCGGAGGGGCGCGAACTGGCCATCGGCCTCGCCACCGCGCCCGGGCCCAACACCGGCCTCTTCGTCACCAACTTCCCGGTGAAGAGCTTTCTCTCGCACGCGGCGCTGGCCGCGCGGCGGCCCGACATCATCAGCGTGCGGGTGATGGGCTGGGCGGACGGCAGCTCGGCCGTGGACTACACGGTGAATTGCAGCCTGGGGCTGCCGGCCATGACGGGCCCGTCGAGCCTCGGCAGCGGCGAGGCCGCGCCGGTCAACCACGTGCTGCCGGCCTGGGACCTGCTTGCCGGCGCCACCGCCGCCTATGCGCTGCTCGCCGCCGAGCGCCTGCGCCGCGAGACCGGGCAGGGCCAGGAGGTCCATGTGCCGCTGGGTGAACTGGGCCTGGCGACGCTGGGCAACCTCGGCCAGATCGCCGAAGCGACGGCCTCGGGCGCCGACCGCCCGCGCATCGGCAACGACCTCTACGGCGCCTTCGGGCGCGACTTCGCGACCGCCGACGGCCGGCGCGTGATGATTGTCGCCATCACTGTGTCGCAGTGGTCGGCCATCGTCAAGACCTTCGGCATTGCCGAGGCGGTGGCGCGCATCGAGCAGGAACTCGGCGTGTCATTCGCCCACGAAGGCCAGCGCTTTACGCACCGCGAGCGGTTGTTTCCGCTTGTGGCGGCGACGGTCGCGCGCTGGTCGTTCGCCGAGGCCGGCGAAAAGCTCGACGCAGGCGGCGTGTGCTGGGGCCCGTATCGCACGGTGCAGCAGGCGCTGGCCGAGGAGCCGCGCCTGCGGGCCAGCGCGCAGAATCCGCTCTTCACGGAGGTGGCGCATCCGAGTAGCCACCGCTACCTCACGCCCGGCGCGGCGATGAACTACCCGGGGCTGCCACGCGGCGCGCCGCCGCGCGCGCCGCGGCTGGGCGAGCATACAGACGAGGTGCTGGCGACGGTGCTGGGCCTGTCGGCGGGCGAGATCGGCCGGTTGCATGACCGCAAGCTGGTGGCGTCAGGGTGAGCGGCGCGCGACCGGTCCAGCTTCAATAAAAACTGCCAGATTGGAAAAAATGTCCTTTCGAATACTGTCATCGAAGCCATATTCATGACATCAATTCTGGTCGAATTCGTGCCGTCATGATCAGATGCGCGTCGTGGCGGGCTTGCCGGAAGGGCTCATGGCCGTGCAGAGTCCTGGTCGGCCCAAAAAGTTAGGCCCAGGTTTGCGACCCGGGCCAGCGTTCAGCAAGAGGAAGGGAGAACTGAACGCGACTTCAATATACGCGCCACTTGCAATGCATGTGAAGGCCTCCGTGCGCCGAAAATTGCAAGAAAGTGTTGCAGGGTCGCCCCCGCCCGGATCCATGGCCCGCATTGACAACAGCAATGCGCACGCGGGGCGCAATGACCGATGCCGCGTTGCCGCGTGCGATCTTGCTGATGGAGTTCGGGCGCCGGTGCGGCGGGCGCCTACTTCGCCGCCGACGCCAGCAGTGCCCGGATCTTCGGCTCCGGCTTCCAGTAGTTCGGGCCCTTGAGAAACTTGCCGTTGGCGTCGTAGATCGGCTTGCCGTCGGCACCGAGCTTGGATTCGTTGCTGTCCATGACGATGTCGAGCACGGCTTCGAGCGGCAGGCCGTACTTCAGCGCTTCGGAGCGGCAGTATACCATGATGTCACCGAGGAGATCGGCGATGGCCACGGCGAGGGTCAGCCTGTCCGCTCCCTGGTTCGCCAGCGCCACGATGTCGTCGATCTCGTGCACCTCGTCCATCAGCGTCGCCTTGAACTTCACCAGCCTGTCGGCCACATCGCCGGGGATGCTTGGCTTGGGGTGGGCGGGCAGCTTGTACATCGCGTTCATGGCGGCGATGCGTTCGTGGAAGGGCTTCGACATGTCGGACGGGCCTTGTGCGAGGTGTGGATGAGCGGCGAGCGCGCATCTTACCTTCGGACCATGGCGTCACAAGAACGAAATAAAAAATTCGCTGATTAATAATTCACCATCCCGGCCCCGATCTTTGCAAATCATCGACTTGCAGGTGCCGCGCGATGATGTCCACGAAGTAATCCACAGATTTTGTGGGCATCTTTCGCATCACCGGTATTGACTTGCGGTGCGGAATCCAAACCGCCAATTGCGCCCGGTCGAGACGCTTTGAGCGGTGGTGTGCGTGATCTCCCTGTCACGCCGGTTCGACACCCTTCACCGCAATCGCCAAGGGAAGGGTCGATGGACAAGCACATGCTGACGCGCGGGCAACGCGACCTGCTGCGCATCCTGACGCGCAGGGATCTGCAGGCCATCCGTAAGAATCCGCAGTTGGTGTGGTGCCGTGTTCAGCGCTTACTGCCGGCCGCCTTGCCGCGGCGCGTCCCGGCCGGATGCCGCGCGTCGGCGGGCCTTGGTGGCAGCCCGGTGTGCTGTGTGAGCAGGCGGCCTTTCTTCAGCGGGACTGCGC
>VGIE01000044.1 GCA_016867955.1 Betaproteobacteria bacterium | reverse complement strand
AAGCTGGCCCACTTGGGGATCGAAGCCCCGGCCCGCTCCTCGCTGTCCTATGCCAACGGCCACCGTCCATGGGAGTTGTTCGAGAAGGTCTTCTACGGACTGTTCGAGAAGGTCGCCGTCAAGGCGCAGGGCAAAAACAAGTTCCGCTTCAAGAACAAGCTGGTCAGTATCGACTCGACCGTGATCGACCTGTGCCTGTCGATGTACGACTGGGCAAGATTCCGGCGCACCAAGGGCGCGGTGAAACTGCATTTGGTGCTCGACCACGATGGTTATCTGCCCTGTTTCGGCATCATCACCGATGGCAAGGTCCATGACGTCAAGGCTGCCCATCAGATTGGCTCTACCCTCAGCACTATCGTGGTCGATGACCGCGGCTACAACGACTATCGGCTGTTTGCCAAATGGACCGATGCCCAGATCTTCTTCGTCACGCGCATGAAGGACAACGCCCTGTTCGAGGTGATCAAGGAGCGGGAACCGCCCCAGAACCGCCGCATCCTCAAGGATCAGACCATTCGGCTCACCGGTATGGGGGCACAAGACAAGTGTCCACATCTGTTGCGCCGTATCGAAGCCGTGCGCGAGGATACCGGCGAAGTCCTGGTGTTCCTGACCAACCACCACGGCTCGGGCGCCAGTACGATTGCCGCCATCTACAAGGATCGCTGGCAAATCGAGTTGTTCTTCAAGGCCCTGAAGCAGAACCTAAAAATCAAGACCTTCGTGGGCACCTCGGCCAACGCGGTCAAGACCCAGATTTGGACAGCACTGATCTCGATGTTTTTGCTGCGTTACCTGCAACTGTCCTCCCGCTTCGGTTGGAGCTTGGCCAATCTGGAGGCCCTGTTGCGCATGAATCTATTCACTCACCGCGATCTGATGGCTTGGCTCGACCAGCCTTTCGCCACCCCGCCCGATCCGCAGGACAACCCCCAGGCCACCCTGGCCTTCGGTTGATCTTGGACAGCACAACGCAGGAGGCACAATCTTGAAACTCCGCCATAACCCGTCCCAAACCCTTGTCAGATCAAGACGGTTTTCCCGACGGCTCGGCTATCTTGGACAGCAGTGAATGTTAGTATATAAACAATACAGACACTGCTGACGAAGACTTTTATTTCATACTGACAGCATTTCTTTCTGGAAACCCCCTCTCACTTCAGCTGGCAACCTCCCGCATGCTTCACTGCGCAGGGGCCGCCGTGAGGCCGTCCCCGCCCAACCAGCGCCGCACCACGGCCAGCAGGTACTTGATCAACACCACCAGCAGCCGGGCGCTCAACGCAAGCGTGATGACGAGCGTGATGCCGAACGCAATCGGGTGATGGATCGCCAGCCATAGCGCGCCCAGCACCATGCCGTCCTCCGACAGGCTGACCGCAATATTGGAGAACGGCTCGGGCGACGTGTTGACCGCCGCGCGCGTGCTGGCCTTGGTGGCGAAGGACGTCGCTGCCAGCGCGCCGCCCAGCAGGCCGGCGGCCGCAGCCATGGTGGCGCTGTCGGCGCCAAACACGCCCGCCGCCAGCGCCGCGCCAGCCGGCACGCGGATCACCGAGTGCACGATGTCCCACAACGAGTCGACGATGGGGATCTTGTCGGCAAAGAATTCCACGAACAGCATAAAGCCACTGGCCGCCAGCATCGCCGGATGCTGCAGGATGTGCAGCCCGGCCGGGAGTGGAATCCAGCCCAGCGCGCCGGCCATGCCGCAGACGAACACCACCGCATAGAGTCGCACGCCGCTGGCCGAGCCCAGGGCCGCGGCAAGCGCAATCAGGTGCGTGGTGTCCAGCGACGCGGCCTGGGCACTTGCGGCATTGCCCAGGCCGAGCAAGCTGTGCCAGATGCCGTTCAGTGTTTCCATGCTGGCGTCCCGGGACGGCCGCTCATCAGGGGTGCTCCCTGCGATACGCCGTAAGGGTCAGCCCGCAACTCAGCCCGCCGTCAGCCCGCCGTCCAGCGGCACCGTCACGCCGGTGATCCACGCCGATTCGTCGCTGGCGAGGAACAGCGCGAGGTTGGCGCAGTCGTCGGTGGTGCCGATGCGGCCGAGCGGGTGCGGCGCGGCGGCGCGCGCCTTCATTTCCTCGAAGCTACCGCCGGCGCCGACGATGCCACCGCCCGCGCGCCACACACCCTCCACCAGCGGCGTCATGATGGTGCCGGGCGCAATGGCATTGCAGCGCACGCCTTTCGGGCCGTATTCCACGGCGATCTGGCGCGTGAGGCCGATGACGCCGGCCTTGGCCGCCGAGTAATGCGGCAGCGCCGGGATGCCCACGAGGCCACGAACCGAAGACTGCAGGATCAGCGAGCCGCGCCCCTGCTTCACCATGTGCGGCAGCGCGTACTTGCACGACAGCCACACGCCGGTGAGGTTGATGGCAATCATGCGGTTCCATTCCTCGAGCGACATGACCATGGCATTGCCCTTGCCGCCCACGCCGGCATTGGCGTAGAGCACATCGACCGCGCCGAACTTCGCGAACGCGTCGGCCACCATCTGTTCCACGTCACCGGGCACCGAGACGTCCACGCGGCAGCCGATGGCCGTTGCACCAATGGCCTTGGCCGTTTCATTCGCGGCTTCGCCGACCACGTCGGCACAGGCCACCTTCGCGCCTTCGGCCGCAAACAGTTCCGCCGTGCGCCGCCCGATGCCCGAACCCGCGCCGGTGACGATGGCCACTTTTCCTTTGAGTCTGTCTGTCATGGTTGTTCCTTGTTTGTTCGAGGCCACGCGGTCCTTACTACGCTGCAGACATGCCGCCATCCAGCGGCACGGCATAGCCGGTGATCCACGACGACTCGTCGCTGGCCAGGAACAGCGCCAGGTTGGCGCAGTCGGCCAGTTCGCCTAGGCGTCCCATCGGGTAGCGCAGCGCGGAGCGCTTCTTGGTCTCCTCCATGTCGGCGCCGCCGCCAGCCACGCCGCCGCCCTTGCTCCACACCGTCTCGACCAGCGGCGTGAAGATGGTGCCCGGGCAGATGGCATTGCAGCGCACCTTCTTCGGGCCGTATTCGACCGCCACTTGGCGCGTGAGGCCGATGACGCCGGCCTTGGCGGCCGAGTAATGCGCAATGCCGCCGATGCCCACGAGGCCGGCGAGGCTGGACTGGTTGATAATGGAACCGCCCCCCGCCTTGAGCATCTCGGGCAGCGCGTACTTGCTCGACAGCCACACGCTGGTGAGGTTGATCGCGATCATGCGGTTCCACTGCTCGAACGTGAGGTCGATGGCATTGCCCGCCTCGCCGATGCCGGCGTTGGCGTACATCACGTCGAGCTTGCCGAAGGCCTTCACCGTGCTGGCCACCATGCGCTCGACCTCGGCCGGAACCGTGACATCCACGCGCGCAGCAATGGCCGACGCGCCGATCCTGGAGACGGTTTCACTGACGCCCGACTCGTTGAGATCGGCGCACATCACCTTGGCGCCCTCGGCCGCAAACAGCGTCGCGGCCGCTCGCCCGATGCCCGAGCCCGCGCCCGTCACGATGGCCACCTTTCGGTTCAGTCTCCCTGCCATGTTCCCGTCCCCTTTTCAAATGACATTGAATGCATGTTCTTCAGCAGCTCGGCCGAGCAGGCCGCGCGGTCCCGCGCTCCCTACCCGGCCGAGCGCCCGCCATCCAGCGGCATCGCCGTGCCGGTGATCCAGCCCGATTCGTCGCTGGCAAGAAACAGCGCCAGGTTGGCGCAGTCCTCCACCTCGCCCATGCGCTGGATCGGGTTGCCCATGCCGGCCTGCTTCTTCTGCTCGGCGAGCGAGGCGCCCGGGGATGCGCCATAACCGACGCCGCGCCGCTCCCATACCGTCGCCACCAGCGGCGTGTAGATGGTGCCCGGGCAGATGGCGTTGGCGCGGATGCCCTTGGGGCCGTACTCGACGGCGATCTGGCGCGTGAGGCCGATGACGCCGGCCTTGGCGGCCGCGTAATGCGGCAGCGAGGGCACGCCGATCAGGCCAGCCAGACTGGACTGGTTGACGATGGAACCGCCGCCCGCCGCGATCATGTGCGGCAGCGCGTACTTGCACGACAGCCACACGCTGGTGAGGTTGATGGCGATCATGCGGTTCCACCCCTCGATGGTCAGCGACTCGGCCGTGGCGGCGTCGCCGATGCCGGCATTGGCGTACAGCACGTTGAGCTTGCCGAATGCCTTCACGGTGTCGGCCACCATGCGCTCGATGCCCGCGGGCTGCCCCACGTCCACCGTCAGCGGCAGCGCGGCGCCCGCCGACTTCGCGTTGATGCCCGCCGCAACTTCCTCCACCAGCGCGCCGTTGATGTCGGCGCACATCACCTTCGCACCCTCGGCGGCAAACAGCTCCGCCGAAGCGCGGCCGATGCCCGACGCCGCGCCCGTCACGATTGCCACTTTTCCATTCAATCTTCCTGCCATTGCTTGCTCCCGGGTGATTTGCTGGTTGCGCGGTCACGCTAGCTGGCTGTCAGCCCGCCATCCAGCGGCACCGCGTAGCCGGTGATCCACGACGACTCGTCGCTCGCCAGAAACAGCGCAAGGTTGGCGCAGTCCGACAGCCTGCCGAGGCGCCGCAGCGGATACTTCTCCGAGGTGTTCTTTTCATGCTCCTCGACACTCCATGTCGTGCCGGCAGCCTTGGCCTTCATCTCCCATACCGTCGTCACCAGAGGCGTCGGGATGGTGCTCGGGCAGATGGCATTGACGCGAATCTTCTTCGGGCCGTACTCGACCGCAATCTGGCGCGTCATGCCGACCACCGCGGTCTTGGCCGCCGAGTAATGCACAATACCGGGGATGCCGATCAGGCCGGCGGTGCTCGACTGGTTGATGATGGACCCGCCGCCCGCCTTGATCATCTCCGGCAGCGCATACTTGCTCGACAGCCACACGCTGGTGAGGTTGATGGCGATCATGCGGTTCCATTGCTCGATCGTGAGGTCGATGGCGTTGCCCGCCTCGCCGATGCCGGCGTTGGCGTACATCACGTCGAGCTTGCCGAACGCCTTCACCGCCTCGGCGACCAGCTGCTCCACCTGATCGGGCTGCGTCACGTCCGTTTTCCGGGCGCGGGCCGCGCTGCCGATTTTCGCGGCAGTCTCCTTGACGCCCGCCTCGTTGATGTCAGCGCACATCACCTTGGCGCCCTCGGCGGCGAACAGTTCCGACGCCGCGCGCCCGATCCCCGAACCTGCCCCGGTGACGATCGCAACCTTGCCTGCCAGTCTTCGAGCCATGTTCCGTTCCTCCCTTGTCAATGTGCCTAACGGCGATTCTGCTAGGCGCTCTGCGTGAATCAGTTGAACCGGTCGAGCACCATGCCCGGGCCGCCGTGCATCGGTACGATGCCTTCGCCCTCGGAGATGCGCGCATCCTGGATGCGCACGCCGTTCACCCAGGTGCCCTCGATGCCGCGCGGTTCGCGGATGGTGCGCCACTGCCCGCCCGGCAGGTCGTGCCTGCGCACGCACTCGGAGATGGCGATTGTCGCCGGGTCGAACAGCACCAGGTCGGCGAAGGCGCCGGGCACGATGCGCCCGCGGTCGGGAATGCCGTAGAGGTCGGCCTGGTGGCTGGTCAGCCGCCGTACGCCTTCGGCAAGGCCGAAGTCCCCGCGCTCGCGCACCCAGCGGCCGAGAAAATACGGCGCGTAACCCGCGTCGCACAGGAAGGACTGGTGCGCGCCCGCGTCAGAGAGCGCGATCACGCAGGCCTCGTGCTTCAGGATGGGCGCCACGCCCTCCTCGTTCACGTTGAAGGCGTGGATCACGAAGACGGTCTTCAGGTCTTCCTCGACGGCGAGGTTGCAGAACACGTCGAGCGGGTCCCGGCCACGCTCGCCGGCGATGTGGGCGATGCTGCGGTTCTCCAGCGCCGAGTTGCGCGCCAGCGCCGGCCTGCTCACCATCATGCGCGCCCAGTTCCCGGTGAAGATGCCCGCAATTCCCGTCACCCGGAGATTGGCCCGCCACTCCTCGCGGAATTCGCGGCTGGCATACACCGCCGCCTTTCCGCCAGGCGCCGCGTTGCGCACGCGCATAAAGGCCGGGCTGGAGAACAGCGGAAACGCGTCTTCGGGCGAGAAATCCATCGACAGCGGCTGGCAGGTGACGTGGCCGTAGACCGAACGGCCGCGCGACTGCGCGGCGAGGCAGGCATCCAGCGTGGCCACGGCGCGCCCCGGCACAGACTCGTTGTGCAGCAGGTAATTGGTGGTCATGAAGACCGGACGCGCGATGGCCGCCGCCAGCGATTCGAAGAACGCCACTTCCCTGCTCCCCGATGCCATCTGGAACACGCCACGCTTCTCCTCGCCCAGCACTCCCACCAGCGAGCGCACCTCGCCGTCGCCGGCAATGGTCGAGGGCATGGGCACGCCGTTGTAGCCGCTGTGGTTGGGCGACCATGACGAAGAGAATCCGATGGCGCCGTTGCGCAGCGCGTCGCGCACCAGCTCGCGCATCTGCGCCAGCTGCTCCACCGACGGCACCTTGACCTCCGAGCCCGCATCGCCCATCACCGCCGAGCGCACTGCCGAATGCCCGACCAGCGTGGCCACGTTCAGGTAGGGCCGCTTTCTGCGCAGGAAGTTCTGATATTCCGCGAAGGTCTGGAACTCCCAGCGAATGCCGGCGCGCAGGGCGTCGAGGTTCATGCCCTCGACCACCGACAGATTCTTCATCAGGATGTCATTGACCGGCGGCTGGCAGGGCGCGATGCCGAAGCCGCAGTTGCCCATCACCACCGAGGTCACGCCCAGAGTCGATGAGGGAGACAGCGTCGCGTCCCACGTGACCTGCGCGTCGTAATGCGTGTGCACGTCGATGAAGCCCGGCGCCAGGGCCAGCCCGCCGGCGTCGATCACCGGGGTGTCGCTGCGCGCCTCGATGCCCTCGCGCACCTCCGCGATGCGCCCGTCGCGCACGCCGACGTCGGCGCGCACGGGCGGTGCGCCGGTGCCGTCCACCACGGTCGCGCCGCGGATGACCAGGTCATGCATTTCCTGCTCCCCCGACCCTTGAATCGAACCGCGATTCTAACGGGCGGAACCCGCCACCGGAGGAGAATATCGGGCGACAGCGACACGCGATGCCTGCATTGGTGCGCCGCGAATCGGCACCGGGCGACCGCGACCGGACTCGTTCCGCGGCGGGGCAGGTGGCCGGGAGGGTCTGCCGGCACCCGCCACGCAACGACCGGCTGCGCGTTCGGCCGTGCCTAGCCTGCCGCCAGGATCGCCGTCGTGAGGCGCGAGACGCACACCAGCTTGCCCTCGACGTTGGTGATGCGGATATCCCAGATATGCGTGGTGCGGCCCAGGTGCAGCGGGCGCGCGATGCCCTCCACCCAGCCTTCAGACACGCTGCGCACGTGGTTGGCGTTGATCTCGATTCCCGCGACACGGAACTTCGCGGCATCGACCACCATGGCCGAGGCCATCGACCCCAGCGTCTCGGCCAGCACGCAGGACGCGCCGCCATGCAGGATGCCGTAGACCTGCCGCGTGCGGCTGTCGACCGGCATGCGCCCCTTGAGCCAGTCTTCGCCGCGCTCGAGGATCTCGATCCCGCAGGCCTCCATCATGGTGCCTTTGCTGTTGCGGCTGGCGCCTTCAAGCGAAATCGACCCGTGCCAGATGGCCATGCCCGTTCCCTTCGACATATTGGTGAGCGGACATTATCGATGATGCCGGAGGCCGCGGCCAAGGCAGCATGCCCACGGTGGAGCCGCGCAACCGCGACGTCGGCCTCGCGACGCTTCGCCGTGCACTCAGCCGGGCGCCGGCGGCGAGCATCGCCGCTACTTCTTGAACATCCTGTCCCAGCGCTCCCGATAGGTTCTCACCACTTCGGGCGGATAGGCCTTGATGTCATAGGTCGCGATGGACGCGGCATCGAGCGAACCCGGTATCCCCGCAAGCGGGCTCGCCGTCTCGCCGTTGTTGTGCCACGCGGACTGCCCGTCGCGCGACATCAGCCAGTCCGTGAACACGAGTGCGGCCTCCGGGCGCTTCGACCAGCCCAGCGCCGCCAGGCCGAACTGCGCGCCCAGGCTCGGGTTTGGCTGGAAGAATGCGATCGGCGCACCCTGCTTGACCAGCGCGTCAAATCCGCTGGGGGATGCCGAAGGCGCTTGCCGCAATCTCCCCCGCCGCAATCGCCTGCAGCTGCTGGATCGTGGACGTATAGAGCCGCGGGACCTGGGCCGCGAGCCTGGGCAGGTAATCAGCCCCCTGCGTCTTCTCGATCCAGTCGTAGAACGCGACAAGTGCCGCCGCGGTGACCTCAAGCGTGCCGATCCTGCCCTTGAACTCCGGCCGCAGCAAGTCCTGGTAGCTGGTCGGCGGCACCTTGACCAGGTTCTTGTTGTAGGGAATCACCCAGGGGTTAAACCCGACCACCGGTACCGTCCCGAACAGCAGGAAGCGATCCGGATAGCCTTTCACGGTGGGCCCCGCCGGCGCGAGCAGCGACTTGTCCTTCACCCGCTGCAGGAACCAGTCAATCTCCGACGTGAGAAACACATCGCCACCGTCAGAGCCCTGCGTCCGCTCCTGATCGACTTTCGCGACCAGCTGGCCCGACGGCAGGGCAACGTATTCGATGGCGATCTCGGGATAGGCCCTCTTGAAACCCTCGGCAATCCGCTGGGTGGCCGATGCCGGCATCACGCTGTAGAACTGCACTTTGCCGGACTTCTTCGCAGCCGCCATGATGCCCGTCCAATCGCGCGCTCCCGGCCCCTGCGCCAGCGCAAGACTGCATGCCAGCAGCGCTACCCCCGCCGCCAGCCACTTCCAGCCAGATTGCCAGGCTCGCCGCAATGCCGATTCATTGCTTTCGATTCCCGCTGGACAGCTGCCCATGTGGCCCTCCTTCTCAAAAGTGTTGATAACACTCCCGCCGTTGCGACGAAACCTGCTCCGCAGGGCCTCAGGCTGCCGGCGGTGCCTGCCGGTGCCGGAGGTAGGTCTCCAGCTTGTCCGGAAGGTCCGCTGCCTTGGCCGGCCGGCCCGGCCAGCGCACGCGCATCTCGTCGCCGTAGGACGTTGCCATCTCGTCGAACGGCAGCACGTAGCGGAACTTCGCCTGGCGGGACTGGAAATACCAGCGGCCGCCCGACTTCGTGTAGCGGTCCATGTAGCGCAGGCCGATAAGCACGGTCTTGCCCTGCTCCGCGAGCTCCACATGGCCATTGACCACGCCGGTGGCGGCTGTTTCCGACTCGAAATCGACGTAGTGCGAGTGGGCGTAGTGGTAGGACGGCCCCCGCGCGTCGGTGCGCGCGCGGTAATTGGCCATGATCGCCGCGCGCCCCCTGTGAACGTTGAACTGGGAATCCTCGAGGAACAATTTGGCCAGGCTGTCGAAGTCCGCGTCATCAACGCTGACGCAGTAGCGCGAGATGAGCTCCGAGATCTGCTGCCGATCCTCGACGCGCTGCAGGCGGCGCGCCAGCTCTTCAAGTACGGTTGCATCCATGCGCGGCTCCCAGTCGAACTGCGTCAACGCTCAATGCAGGCCGTAGAACTCGACCGCCCCTGGGCCAGCACCTGTTGCCGGATGGCGGCAGGCAGTTGATCGGCAACCATTTTCGGGGCGCCGGGGAAGTAGCCGTCCACGTGCGGATAATCGGTGGCCCACAGCATCCGGGTCGGGCCGAGGAATTCGGCGCACTGCGCGATGGTGCGCTCCTTGGGCTCGAACGAGATCCAGCACTGGCGCCGGAAATACTCGCTCGACATCATCTTCAGATTGGCTTCCTCGAAGAAGTCCCGGCGATCGAGATGCCGGTCCATGCGGTCAAGCCATGCCGGCATCCAGCCACCGCTGCATTCAAGGAAGCCGAAGCGCAGCTTCGGGAACCATTCGCAGACGCCGCCCTAGATGACCGAAAGGCTGGCGAGCTGCATCTCCAGGGTGTGTGCAGCGATATGGCGAGCCCCAAAGCCGCTCACGCGGTCGGCGCCGAGCAAATGGAGACCGCCCGCCGCCTCGTGAAACGCGATCGGCATGTCCAGGTCCTGCGCGGTAGCCCACACGAGGTCATACACCGGGTCGCTCAACAGGCGCTTGTTGTAGGGATTGGGCCGGAGGAACCCGCCGCACAGGCCAAGCGTGTTGCGCGCGTACGTCAATTCTTCGACGGAGCGCTCCACCGACTGCATGGGCAACATGGCCATGCCAATCAAGCGGCCAGGATGCGTGTTGCAGAAATCCGCGATCCAGAGGTAGTAGGCACGGCACACCGCTGCAGCGAAATCCGGATCGGTGATGGCGCCATAAAACATGCCGAGCGTCGGATAAAGTACGGCCGCGTCGATGCCGTCGA
>VGIE01000043.1 GCA_016867955.1 Betaproteobacteria bacterium | reverse complement strand
GCCGCTGCGATGCCAGCGCGCGAGGCGCTGGCACTGCCGGCGCTGCGTGCCGCGCTGGACACGCTGCGCGACCTCGCGCCGCTGCCCAAGGCCGTGCTGGTCAAGGCACTGTTCGCCACCGTGACGGCGGACGGGACCATCCGCGTCATCGAGGCTGCGCTGATGCGCATGGTCGGCGCCGTGCTGGACTGTCCGCTGCCACCCCTGCTCGAGGCGGCGGACCCGGGAGTGTTGCTGCCGTAGCGGAAATCGCCCGGGGAGCGGACGAACCCTGCCCCGGTACTTCGCTCGCGTGAACCAGGGGGCGTGGCGGCAGAAATCCGTTCCAGCAACGATTCCAAGAGCGTCGCACCGGGTCACCGGAAATCGGCAGCTTGGGTTAATCTGGCGTCGGCAGCTATGCGCTCCGTCCCGATCACGCGATGGGTGTGAGCCCGGAATCCGATCGCCAACCCCGTCCAAGACTCCTCCTGCTGGCGCGCACAGCCTTCGTGGCGGGCGCGCCATTTTTTACCGCCTTCGTTCGAAGCGGATTGGCAGCGCCCGCAGCGAGCGAACGATGAAATTCGGCAGGTATTCCTGCTTTGCGTCGGGAGCAGCGTAGCGAAACCCGTTCAGCCCCGTTGCCAGCGCGCGCAGACCTGCCTGAAGCTCCTCACGTGCCAGTGATGCTCCCAGGCAGTAATGCTCACCGATGCCGAAGCCGACGTGCGCGCCGGGATTCCTGCGCGTGGGGTCGAGCCGCTCGGGGTCTGGAAATTCCGCGGGGTCACGGTTAGCCGCGGCCCACCGCAAATTGACCATGGCACCCTTCACCAGCTTCACACCACCAAGCTCCGTATCCTGAGTCACCCAGCGGTAGGTGCCCTGTACCGGACATTCCAGCCGAACCAGTTCATCGGCAAACACCCGCAACGTCCGCTCATCGCACGTCCGCAGGCTCTCGACGATAGCGGGATCATCGATCATGCGAATCATGCCGGTGGCGAGCGTGTCCTTCACCGTTTCGTTTCCAGCAACGAGTATCTCCAGCAGGATGCCGAGCAAACCGGACATCTCCAGGAACTCACCATTCTTGTCGCGCCCCAAAGCGAGGGAAGACAGGATGTCATCCCCCGGATGCTTGCGACGATCGAGGATCATCTTGTCCATGTAGAGAAAGAATTCGATCACCCTGGCGGCGTTGGAAAGTTCAACGTCCAGGCCGACATTCATGCCTGTCGGCAAGGAAGCTTCCGACCACTCCCGAAAAAGATGGATGTCCGACCGAGGGACGCCCAACATGTCGGCGATGATGTAGACAGGCAGTTTCAGCGCGAAATCACCAACGAATTCGGCCTCACCACGCACGGCGATCTCATCGACCAATTCCCCGGCGATGCCTTCGATTTTCGGCCGCATATCACGGCAACGCCCCGCCGTGAAAAACCGGTCGACGAGGCTGCGGTAATAGGTGTGGTCCGGAGGATCCGTACCCAGCAACGGGTTCCAGCGGCGATAACCTGCCTTGGCGTACAGTTCGGCAACGGCATTGCTCCCCCCGTGAGTGGAAGTCTCGTGGTTGGGTATCCGATTCGAAAACAATTTGGTGTTCTTGACCGCTTCCATGACCAGGTCGTAGCGGCTGACGACATAGGCGCCGTTCTGCGGCATGCGAAAGACCGGCGCCTCTTTCAACAAGGTAGCGTAGGCCTGATACGGACAGGCTGCGAATCCGGGATCAAGCAGGTTGAGATCGTTCAATGCGGACATCGACTCCTCCTCGTCATTTGTTGCCGCGCCAGCGGGCGCCTCTCACGCGCACGCATATTTTTCCCGCCCTCAGAGAGCGATCGTTCTCATGGGTCGGCCATCAAGCCATGCCACGACGTTTTCGACAACGTCCTTGAAATGGGTATAGGGAATTCAAACGCCCTTTTGCCCGACGCGCTATGGTATCACCAGGCCGAAAGCCGATGAATCGCGTGGTGTCTGGTAAAAACTCCCCCGCTCGCGCGGGTTTGCCGGTCTGCGCGGCGAGCCGTGCAGACCGGCTTTGTTGCCCGCTGAGCGCCCCGGGCGAGCGTGGAGCGCGCTGGCAGGTCAGCCACGCGGTGCGGGGGCCGTTCTTGTCTTGAATCTCAGGCCGCCTGCAGGGGCGTGAGCGGGTTGTCGGAATCGAACTCGGCCAGGTAGCTCATACCATCCTCTTGCATGAGATAACCCAATCGGGTCAGTGCCTTCACGAGCCGCACGATGATCTTCTCGAGCAGCCCCTGCAGCTCCTCGCCGGTGGGCGCACGCGCTTCCTGGTAGACCGGCCCGCCCCCGGTGCGCCGATACACCCCGTCGAGCACCAGGCAGTGCAGGTGGATGTTCAGGTTGGCCGCCGAGCCGAAGCGCTGGATCAGCGTGAGCGCGCCGGTATCGGCCGTGGCGCGTTCGAGGCCCGCCTGCCTGAGCAGAAACCCCGCGATGACACGGTGCACGATCCGCAGCACCGGCGTGAGCAGCTCGGGCCGTGCGGCAAAGAGGATGCGAAGGCCGATTGGAAACGACAGCATCCACTGCCCGACCGGCACCCGGGGGATCACCTCATCGACCAGGATCGCAGCGCTCCGGGCCATGCGCCGCGCGCCGCGCGAGGGACAGAACCCGCGCCGCTTGCACGAGAACGCCACCAGCTTCTCGTGGGCGCAGCCGGCGCAGCGCACGCGCAGGAATCCGTGCGCCAGAACGCCGCATTCGAGAAAGGCCTCGAACTCGTCTTTGACAAACTCCGTTAAACCCGTGCCGGTCCTGGCCTGGACTTCGGCGAGGAACGTCTCCAGATGCTCCCGCACAAGGTGATGCAGGAGCGTCTGCTCGGGCTGCAGCCGCTCGTACCGGGCCGTGTGCGCCGACGCGGCGCGCAACACGGCTTTGCGCGCCAGTCCCATCCGGAGGCAAACGCGCGAACCACGATCGTGCGGCACCGCGACTTGGCAGCTGACGCAAAAGGCGAGCGCAAGTCAGCGGCGGGCGCTGCACGGGCGTTGACCACGAGATGCCGAGGCACGCAGGTAGCGGTCGACTTGGTACAGAAAAAGCCGGTCAGCTCAGTGTTGGCGCGAACGCAGATTTGACCCGTTTGGCGACCTTCGACCGATCCACCATCGCCGGCCGCAATCCCACGCCCAGCAACGATTCCAAGAGCGTCGCACCGGGTCACCGGAAATCGGCAGCTTGGGTTAATCTGGCGTCGGCAGCTACGCACGGCATCCTGTCACCGGCAATACCCGGTGCCGTCGCCCAGCGCGCGGTGCCCGTCGGCACGGTCATGCGGGTGCGGGAGCGAAGTGGCGGCCCGGAAGCGGTTAAGGCCAGCATCACTGCCACGTTCGCGGCGGTCAAGCGCGGCGAGCGTGCGCCGGCGGCGCGCGCTGGAAAATATCAAGGAGGCAGCAGGACATGCACAAGCCGGGGGCTCGCTTGGAAGGCAGGGTGGCCATCGTGACCGGCGCGGGTACCGGCCCGGGCGGAGGAGATGGTGGTGGTGGACCGCGACCGCGAGGCCGGCCGGCGCACCTGCGAGCTGATCGCCGCCGACGGCGAAAAATCCCTGCTGGAAGTGGCCGATGTCAGCGACGCGGAATCCTGCCGCAAGGCGGTGGCCGCGGCGACGACGGCTTATGGCTCAGTCGACGTGCTGGTCAACAATGCGGCAGTGACAAGCTTCATGCCGGCCTCCGACATGGCCGAAGAAGAGTGGTCGCGCGTCATCGGCATCAACCTCAAGGGCGCCATGTTCATGAGCAAGTGGGCCCTGAAGGCGATGATGGGCCAAGCGCATGGCGGCGCCATCGTCAACATCGCCTCCGGCGCCGGGCTGCGCAGTTTCGCCAGCCCCGCCTACGCGGCCTCGAAGACCGGCATCCTCGGCCTGACGGCGGACCTGGCCGGCACCTATGGCCGGCACGGGGTGCGCGTCAACGCGGTGGTGCCGGGCATGCTCAACACGCCCATGGCGCGGCGCATCGATGCCAGCGAGCGCGGGCGCAAGCTGCGCAGCGCGGCCAGCCCGCTCGGCACCGAGGGAACCGGATGGGACGTCGCGTGGGCGGTGCTGTTCCTGGCCGGTGACGAAGCGCGCTGGATCACCGGCGCGGTGCTGCCGGTGGATGCGGGAATGCTGGTTGCGGCGCCGCTGCCGACGCTGCCGTTCATGCGCGACGCGGAATAAGCTGCCGGCACGGCCTGAGCGCCTTGAACTCGTCTGGCTGGGCCTTGCGATTGCCATGCTTCGGCTGGCGGCGGATGCATTCGGGCACAATTCAGCATGCCGTCACGCAGCGAATCATTTTGCCGCCGGCCACCGATAGACTATTCGAGGAGGAACATCCATGCGCATTACTTCCCACGGCCGCTGGCCGGCCTACGGCGGCGATCCCGCTGACATGATCGAAATCGACCAGCTGCTGAGCGCCTATGCGTACACCATCGACGCGAACCGGTATGAGGAGAGCGCCGATCTGTTCACCGACAACAGCGTGTTCGAGCTGGTCTGGCAGGACGATAAGGGCAACCTGCAACCGATGAACGGAGGCAAGGGCATCCGGCTGACCACCCGCGCGGACCGCATCCGCTTCCAAAGCGCTGCTGTGGGAAATCCTCCCGCCCTGCCGCGCAAGAAGAACGCCGAAGGCCATCAGCTCATAAACCGCATCATCGACGTGCAGGGTGACAAGGGCTTCGTGCGTGCCTATCGGGTGGGCGGCGCAATGCAGTACGAGACCGATGTGGTGCGCACGCCGCAGGGCTGGAAGTTCAGCCGCATGCTCATCATTTTCGACAGGGATCGCAGTTTCCCGGCGTGATCGCGAAACTGCGCCGCTGCTGCTCGCCGAGGCGGATCCGGACACGCTCGTCGACTAGAACCCGCGGAAACGTCAATTCGTGATGTTACGGCCACGGTGCGCCTGAAGGCCGCATTCTCTCATCGGGCGATTTCCCGGCGGCGACTCCGTCAGGCGGCTTTCCTGTAATATTTCTGCCCGTTTCCGTTTGCCGAGGGGGCCTGCCGTGAACCAGATTGTCGTCGACCGCTACAAGACCGCCAATGAAACGCTGCGCGTGCCCGACCTGCGCCAGGCGCTGTATGACGAAGGCGCCATCATGTTCGAGAAGACGATAGTCAATCTTCACGGCGAAGAGCATCGGGTGCGTCGCAATGTCGAGATCAAGGTGTTCCGCCGCGATTTCTTCAAATGGTACGAAAAGGCGGTGTTCCCCTATACGCTTCGCGAGACCATCGCGCCCTATCTGGCGCAGGGCAGGGCCGACCTGGTGAACCTGGGTTTTCGCGTGATGATGAACCTGACGGCAGATTTTTCCGGCGTCGACCGTCCGACGCGCACGCCGGAGGAGACCGACAGGCTGCTGCGCCACCTGCTCACTTTCGGCAAGGCCGCGACGCTGGGACAGGCACTGGGCAACAAGGAGGCCATACGCGAGGAGATCCGCAAGGCCATGGCTGAGTTCGACACGGAGTTCTTCCAGCCCTCGATGAAACGCCGGCGCGAGCTGCTGGGGAAGTTTGCCAAGGGCGAGCTGCGCGAGGAAGACCTGCCGCGCGACATTCTGGTTGAACTGCTGCGCAGCGAGGCCGATCTGCCGCTGACCACCGATGTGCTGATGAAGGAAATCGGTTTCTTCCTGCTGGCCGGCGCCTTCACGTCGATCCACACGCTCAGCCACGCCATGCACGAATTGTTCTGGTGGGGCGAGTCGCATCCCGAGGACAAGCGGCGCCAGCGCACCGATCCCCTGTTCCTGCAGCGCTCCATCCACGAGAGCATGCGACTGCATCCATCGAGCCCTACCGCGGGGCGCAGGCCGACCTGCCCGATGCAGATCCCAGGCGGCCCGCAGGCCACGCCCGACGATTACGTCAGCATCGACCTGATGAAAGCCAATCGCGACACGGATGTGTTTGGCGCCGACGCTGCGGAATACAACCCGCACCGCCAGGTGCAGAAGGGTACGCCGCCCTACGGCCTGTCATTCGGCATCGGCATGCACTCCTGCCTGGGCCTCAACCTCGCCGCGGGCGCGCTGCCCAAGGCCGATACGGATCCCGCCGAGCACCAGCTTGGCACGGTGACGCTGATCGCGCAGGCGCTGCTGGCGAATAATGCCCGGCCTGATCTGGACAACCCGGGTGTGGTCGACCGCTCGACCATCCGCAACAACTGGGGCAAGTACCCGATCCTGCTCGGCTGAGGGCCGGGCGGGCCCTGTGCGGGCGCATCCGGCGCGTCGACACAGGGGTTCCAGCGAGAATTTTCGGCGATCACGCGCATGCAACATTGAAGGCACACTCGGGACCCTGATCCCGGCTTCTTGGAGGCAGTGAAATGAAACACGCATTCGTGACGGGCGGTGGCGGTGACATCGGCGCGGCAATCGGCGTGCGCGCCGCCGCGGCAGGCTATCGCGTGACGCTGGTGGACCAGGACGGCACCCGGGCGCAGGCGCGAGCGGAGAAGCTTGCCGGCGCCATCGGGCTGCAATGCGACGTCACCGACGAGAAGTCGGTCGAGGCTGCGCTGGATGCCGCGGAGGCGAAGACCGGGTCGGTCCCCGATCTGGTGGTGAACTGCGCGGGCATCGGGCGTTTCGCGCCGCTGATGGACCAGGACATCGCGGATTTCCGCCGCGTCATTGACGTGAACCTGGTGGCGGGCTTCGTTGTCGGTCGCGCGGCCGCGCGCCGCATGGTCAAGCGCGGCTCCGGCAGCATCGTCAACATCACTTCCATCAACGGCGTGCATCCGGCGCCCAACAGCGGCGCCTATCCGGCTGCCAAGCGCGGCTTCGCCGCGCTGACCGAACTGATGGCGGTCGAGTGGGGGCCGCTGGGCATCCGCGTAAACTCGGTTGCGCCCGGATTCATCGATGCCGGCATCTCGGCGCCGTTCTTCGCCAACCCGGCGGTGCGAAACCTGCGCAGCCAAGCCGTGCCGACGCGGCGGCTGGGGCTGGCCGAGGACATCGCCAATGCCGTGGTGTTCCTTGGCTCGGACGACGCCAGCTACATCAATGGCCAGGAGCTCGTTGTCGATGGCGGCGCCTCGCGCGCGCTGCTGGCGCTGCTGCCGCGCGAAGCGCCGACAAAATAAGAGGCCATTTCAGAATTGCCGAAATGGCCCCTGATGTAGGGGAGCGCGAGGGGATGTGTCCCCTTGCATTGTTAGACATGCTTAGGAGGCGACGCCATGCGCAACCTGCTGATTGGCGGCGGTGTCCATCACCCGCTTGAGAACAGTGCGCCTTCGCTCAGGGCAACGCTTGAGGGCGTGGGGATCGAGAGCGATGTCGTCGAGGATGTCGAGGAGGGTTGCCGGATGCTTGCGGGCGGGTCCTATGACCTCCTGACCTTCGGCGCCATCCGCTTTCGCATGCTGGCACCACAGTATGAGCAGTACCGTGCCCGCTGGGCGCTGGCGTTCTCCGAAGCCGGTCGCGAGGCCTTGCGCAACCACCTGCGGGGCGGCAAGGCCCTGCTGGCCATGCATGCAGCCAGCATCAGCTTCGACGACTGGCCGGAGTGGGGTGAGATCCTGGGTGGCCGTTGGGTGTGGGGACAGTCCGGGCACCCGCCTTTTGGTGCAGTCGACGTGCGATTCGCGCCGGGGCAGGCCAGCCCGCTGACCGCCGGACTCACCGATTTCGTCTGCAATGACGAGGTGTACGGTGGACTGTGGATAGCGCCGGACGTGAAGCCCCTGGCCGAGGCCCGCCCGGCGGCGACCGATGGCAAGCCGGGGCAATGGATGCCGGTGCTGTGGGCTCGCGAGTGGCAGGGGGGTCGCGTGGTGTACGACGCGCTCGGCCACGACGGCGCGTCCCTCGACCATCCCGTTCACCGGAAACTGATTACGCGTGCAGCCCTGTGGGCCCTTGGCCGCAGCGACGCGGAGGTCGCCAAGGCATGATGCGTCCCATTGAAGCAATGTCGGTGCTGATCACCGGCGGTGGTTCCGGCCTCGGCGCCGGCTTTGCACGCTTTTACGCGGAGCGCGGCGCGAAGGTAACGATCTGCGGCCGCCGCGAGGAGAAGATCAAGGCCATGGCGCGCGAACTCGGACCGAATGTGCGGGGCGAGGCGGCCGATGTCGCCAAGGACGCGGACCGGCGGCGCATAATTGCCGCTGCCGTCGAGCATGGGGGCGGCCTTGATGCACTGGTCAACAACGCAGGCAACATGCTGCACGGGCCCATCACGGGTCTTGAGGAGCAGGCGCTGATCGACATCTTCCACGTCAATGTCGTTGCCGGCATGCAGCTGACGGGATTGGCGGTGCCACACCTGGAGCAGCGGCGCGGCGCCATCGCCTTCATCGGTTCGGTGCACACGCGGCGCGCCTTTCCCGGCGCGTCGGCGTATGCCGCGACCAAGGGCGCACTGGAGGCGCTGACCAAGGTGCTCGCCGCCGAACTCGGGCCCAAGCAGATCCGCGTCAACTGCATCGTGCCAGGTGCCGTGCCGACGGAGATCAACATTCGCGCCGGACTTTTCACCGAAGAGCAGCACGCAAAGCGCATGGCAGGACTGGCCTCGTCGCATGTGCTGGGCCGCATCGGCAGCGAGGAAGACGTGGCCGAAGCCATGGACTACTGCCTGCGCGCCGACTGGTGCACCGGACATGCGCTGGTGATCGACGGCGGCCTTTCGCTAGGGCTCTCGAACTTCTGAAGCACCCCGCAGAGGCGGTGGTAGCGGGCTGGTTCGCGGCCCGGAGCAAACAAGAAGGGCCGGAAATGCGGCCCTTCTTGCTTTCCGCCCTTGCGGGCGGTGCTTGGCACAGGCGCTGCTACATGCGCGCGATCATGGCCTCGCCGAACCTGGAGCAGGGCAGTTCCTTCGCCCCTGGCATCAGCCGCGCGAAATCGTAGGTTACCTGCTTGTCCATGATGGCCTTCTCCATGGAGCTGATGATGAGGTCGGCGGCCTCCACCCAGCCCATGTGCCGCAGCATCATTTCCGCGGACAGGATGAGAGAGCCCGGGTTCACCTTGTCCTGGCCGGCATACTTCGGCGCGGTGCCGTGCGTCGCCTCGAAGCAGGCCACGCTGTCCGACATGTTGGCGCCGGGCGCGATGCCGATGCCACCCACCTGCGCGGCCAGTGCGTCGGAGATGTAGTCGCCGTTCAGGTTGAGCGTGGCGATGACATCGTATTCCGCCGGGCGCAGCAGGATCTGCTGCAGGAAGGCATCGGCGATCACGTCCTTGACGACCATGCCGCTGGACAGCTTCAGCCACGGGCCGCCGTCGATCGGCACGCCGCCGAACTCCTTCGCGGCCAGCGCATAGCCCCAGTCGCGGAAGCCGCCCTCCGTGTACTTCATGATGTTGCCCTTGTGCACCAGGGTCACCGATTTGCGCTTGTTGGTGATGGCGTACTCGATGGCCTTGCGAGCCAAGCGCTCGGTGCCTTCACGCGACACCGGCTTGACGCCGATGCCCGAGGTGTTGGGGAAGCGGATCTTGGTCACACCCATTTCATCCTGCAGGAACTTGATGACCTTCTTCGCCTTGTCCGACTCGGCCTGCCACTCGATGCCGGCGTAGATGTCCTCCGAATTCTCGCGGAAGATCACCATGTCGGTCTTCTCGGGCTCCTTCAGGGGTGAGGGCACGCCCCTGAAGTAGCGCACCGGCCGCAGGCAGACGTAGAGGTCGAGTTCCTGGCGCATCGCCACGTTCAGCGACCGGATGCCTCCGCCGACCGGTGTGGTCAGCGGGCCCTTGATCGAGACGACATAGTCCTTTACCGCGGTGAGCGTCTCAGGCGGCATCCACATGTCGCCGCCGTAAACCTTGGTGGCCTTCTCGCCGGCATAGACCTCCATCCAGTGGATCTTCTTCTTGCCCTTGTAGGCCTTCTCCACGGCGGCATCCACGACCTTGATCATGACCGGCGTGATGTCGACGCCGGTGCCATCGCCCTCGATGTAGGGGATGATGGGATTGTCAGGTATCGGCTTGCCCGGAACGATGCGGGTGCCGGCGGTTGGAATCCTGATCTTTGAGGGTGCGTTCATGCCAGCTCCGTTTCGGGGATTGGGGATATGCGGTGTTCCGTTGTCGGATGCCGTTGCGCTCCGATGGCGACCGGAAGGCTGCGCGGCGGATGTCGCAGCATTCCTGCGCGGCAAATTATCCTCTATCCGGGGTCGAAGTTCCAGCAGCGTGCGCGCATGCGCTCGGTGCCGCCGGAGAGCGGGAGCGGTCAACGCCGATGCTAGAATTCCGTTCACCATGGCGAATCCGACCGGTGACCTTGCCCACCGACTTCACCGTTTCGATGGTGAGGGCAGCGGAAGCCTTGGCCGTGGCGGAGCAGAAGCAGGCGGAGGAGGCATCGATCGATGAGGTCCCGGTGAACGGCGAAGCCACGATCGTGGA
>VGIE01000042.1 GCA_016867955.1 Betaproteobacteria bacterium | reverse complement strand
GAGGCCGAGACCATCGACCGCGACGGCATCGGCGCGCTGGCGGATGTTGATGCCGTGCTGGTGCCCGGCGGGTTCGGCAAGCGCGGAGTCGAAGGCAAGATCAAGGCGATCCAGTTTGCGCGCGAGAACGGCGTGCCGTACCTCGGCATCTGCCTGGGGATGCAGCTGGCGGTGATTGAATATGCGCGCAACGTCTGCGGCCTGGCCGGGGCCAACTCCACGGAATTCGATCCGGACACTCCGCACCCGGTCATCGCCCTGATCACCGAATGGCAGGACCGGGACGGCAGGATCGAGCACCGCACAGAGAAGTCCAACATGGGCGGCACCATGCGCCTGGGCGCGCAGCCGGCGCAACTGGAGCCCGGCAGCCTGGCCCGCAAGATCTACGGCAACGACAGCATCAACGAGCGGCATCGGCACCGGTACGAAGTCAACAACCAGTACATCGGCCGGCTCAAGGACAAGGGCCTGCGCGTATCCGGGCTGACTCAGGCCGAGCAGCTGTGCGAAATGGTGGAGTTGCCGGCGCATCCCTGGTCCGTCGGCTGCCAGTTTCACCCGGAGTTCACCTCGTCGCCGCGTGCCAGCCACCCGCTGTTCAAGGCATTCGTCGAGGCAGCCCTTAAGCGGCAGGTCGACCGCTCGAAAACAGCGATTGCGGCGTGACTTGCCTCCAACGTGCGTCGCGGCCCTGCGCTCCTGCGCCGCGGCGCGCCGGTCCGGGGTGATGCGCGATGAAGCTTTGCGGGTTTGACGCCGGGCTCGACCAACCCCTGTTCCTGATTGCCGGTCCCTGCGTCATCGAATCGCTGGATCTCGCGCTGGACACTGCCGGCAGGCTCAAGGAGATCGCCGCGTCCTGCGGCGTTCCCTTCATCTACAAGTCGTCCTTCGATAAGGCCAACCGCAGTTCCGGGCAGTCCTACCGCGGGCCGGGCATCGACAACGGGCTGAAGGTCCTTGCCGAGGTCAAGCGCCAGATCGGCGTGCCCGTGCTGACCGATGTGCATGACGTCGAGGAGATCAATGCGGCGTCCGCCGTGGTCGACGTGCTGCAGACCCCGGCCTTCCTGTGCCGACAGACCGACTTCATCCGCGCGGTGGCCTCGGCCGGTCGCCCGGTCAACATCAAGAAGGGCCAGTTCCTCGCGCCCGGCGACATGAAACACGTCGTGGCCAAGGCGCGCGAGGCGGCGCGGACGAGCGGACACTCCGACGACATCATGGTGTGCGAGCGCGGCGTCTCGTTCGGATACAACAACCTGGTATCGGACATGCGCTCGCTGGCCATCCTGCGCGAAACGGGCTGCCCGGTGGTGTTCGATGCCACCCATTCGGTGCAGTTGCCAGGAGGGCAGGGCAATGCTTCCGGCGGGCAGCGCGAGTTCGTGCCGGTGCTGGCGCGCGCAGCTGTTGCAAGCGGAATTGCCGGCCTGTTCATGGAGACGCATCCGCATCCGGAGCAGGCGCTCTCTGACGGGCCGAATGCCTGGCCGCTCGAGCGGATGAAGGTGCTGCTGGCGACGCTGCAGGCGCTCGACGCGCTGGTCAAGGCCAATGGTTTCGAGGAGCAGGACTTGCTGGCCGGTGGCAGGTAACCGGCGGGCTGATGCAGGCAGCGGGCGCAGTGGCCAGATGAAACCGCAGTCTGGCCGGAACGATCGGAATCGGATGTTGAAACTCCGTTGCAGAATGGGTACTGCAACGGTCTGACATAGGGGAGTATGGGGGGATGTTTCCCCTCATATCGGAACAAGAACTAAGAAGGGGCGCTCATGAGCTCAATCGTTGATGTAGTGGCACGGGAAATACTCGATTCAAGGGGCAACCCGACCGTTGAGGCGGACGTCCTCATCGAGTTCGGGGTCATGGGCCGGGCGGCGGTCCCCTCGGGCGCATCCACCGGCAGTCGCGAGGCGCTGGAATTGCGCGACAAGGACGGCACGCGCTATGGCGGCAAGGGCGTGCTGCAGGCGGTGGAAAACATCAATACCGAAATCTCCGAGGCCATCATGGGCCTGGATGCCACTGACCAGAGCTTCATCGACCGCACCCTGATCGATCTCGACGGCACGGAGGCCAAGGGCCGCCTCGGCGCCAATGCCCTGCTGGCCGTCTCGATGGCCGTTGCCAAGGCGGCTGCGGAAGAGTCGGGGCTGCCGCTGTACCGCTACTTCGGTGGCTCTGGCGCGATGCAGATGCCGGTGCCGATGATGAACGTGATCAACGGCGGCGCCCACGCCAACAACAGCCTTGACATGCAGGAGTTCATGATCGTGCCGGTGGGCGCGGCGTCGTTCCGCGACGCGCTGCGCTGCGGCGCCGAGGTCTTCCAGTCGTTGAAGAAGCTGCTGGAGAGCAAGGGCCTGTCGACCACCGTTGGCGACGAGGGCGGGTTTGCGCCCAGCCTGCCCAATCACGAAACGGCGATCCAACTCATCCTCGAGGCCGTCGACAAGGCGGGCTATCAGCCCGGCTCCGACGTGGTGCTGGCGCTCGATTGCGCAAGTTCCGAATTCTTCCGTGATGGCCGCTACCTGCTGGAAGGCGAGGGGCTCGAGCTTACGGCGGGCGAGTTTGCCGATTTCCTGGCCAGGTGGGCCGACAAGTACCCGATCATCTCGATTCGAGGACGGAATGGCGGAGTCGGACTGGGAAGGCTGGCGCGGCCTGACCGAGCGACTGGGGCGCCGCGTGCAACTCGTCGGGGACGATCTCTTTGTCACCAACACCAAGATCCTGCGCGAAGGAATACAGCTTGGCATCGCCAACTCCATCCTGGTCAAGGTCAACCAGATCGGAACGCTGACCGAGACCTTCGCTGCCATTGAAATGGCCAAGCGTGCGGGCTATACGGCGGTCATTTCGCACCGCTCGGGTGAGACTGAGGACACCACCATCGCGGACATTGCGGTGGGAACCAACGCGCTGCAGATCAAGACCGGCTCGTTGTCCCGCTCCGACCGGGTGGCGAAGTACAACCAGCTGCTGCGCATCGAGGAAGATCTCGGTGACGGCCCGATCTATCCCGGTCGCGAAGCGTTCTACCAGCTCCGGGGTTAGCGGAAAAGCGCGGGACGCGAAGGCATATGCGCTACCTGGCACTGGTAGTGGCCTTCCTCATCGTGGTACTGCAGTACCCGCTGTGGCTCGGTAAGGGCGGCTGGCTGCGCGTATGGGACCTCGATCGCCAGGTCGCGCTGCAGAAAAAACAGAACGACAAGCTGAAGCGTCGCAACAATGCGCTGGACGCCGAGGTGCGCGACCTAAAGCAGGGCTTCGAGGCAGTCGAAGAGCGAGCGCGCTACGAACTGGGCATGGTGCGCTCGGATGAAATCTTCTTCCAGATCATCCCGCCTGCCGCAGGCGGGGCAGCTGCGTCCGCCATGTTTCCGTCCACCGTGTCTCCGTCCGCATCACCGGCCGCCTCCGCCACACCGGCGGCGCCCTCTGTTTCGGGGAGTCCGAGGGAAGCGGAACAGTCACCCAAGTCCCCGGCGGCACGTCCAATCGATACTGGAAGCGATATAGGAAAGTCTCGTTAAGCCGCAAGGGAAGCGCATCCGCATCCTGCATTTGCGCGAAATGATGCTGCCCGCGGTGCATGGGCCTCCGGGCACACCCGGTGTCGTGGAATCCGCGTTCGCGGATGCCATAATGGTGTCTCTACAATCCGCCCGCGGAAGACACTGCATGCTCAAAGGCCGCAATGCCGTCATCACCGGATCCACCAGCGGCATCGGCCTGGGCATTGCGCGGGCGCTGGCCCGGGAAGGCGCCAGCGTGATGCTGAACGGCTTCGGCGACGCGGCCGAAATCGAAAAGCTTCGCGCCGGCATGGCGTCGGAGTTCGGCGTCAAGGTGCTGCACTCGCCCGCCGACATGACCCGGCCAGCCGAAATCCGCGCCATGATCGCGCGGGCGGCAAAGGAACTGGGCAGCGTGGACATACTGGTGAACAACGCCGGCATCCAGTTCGTGTCGCCGGTGGCCGAGTTTCCCGAGGACAAGTGGGACCAGATCATCGCCGTCAACATGTCATCCAACTTCCACACCGTCAAGGCGGCGCTGCCGTTGATGCGTGCCAATGGCTGGGGACGTATCATCAACATTTCGTCGGCGCACGGGCTGGTGGCCTCGCCATTCAAGTCAGCCTACGTCGCCGCCAAGCACGGGGTGAACGGCATGACCAAGACCATCGCGCTGGAGGTGGCCAGGGAGAACATCACCTGCAACGCCATCTGCCCGGGCTACGTGCGCACGCCGCTGGTGGACAAACAGGTGGACGACCAGGCGAGGGTGCACGGCATTCCGCCCGAGCGCGTCATCACCGAGGTGATCCTGAAGCCGCAACCAACGCAGCGCTTCGTCGAAATCGACGAGGTTGCCGGCATTGCAGTGTTCCTGTGTTCGCCGGCTGGCATGTCGATCAACGGTGCCGCGCTGTCGATGGACGGCGGCTGGACCGCAACCTGATCTGATTTCGAATTGACCGAGAGGAGGGGGACATGACGTTCCGCTGGGAAACGACGCCGGTGGCCGGCAAGGATATGCGCGTGTACTTGGGCTTGCCGCAGCGCAAGGAGGAACTACCTGCGGTGGTGATTGCCCACCACGGGCCGGGCCTAGACGAGCAGATGCAGGACGTGGCGCACCGGCTGCATCGCGAAGGGTACGCGGTGGCGGTGCCCGACCTGTTCCACCGCCAGCCGGCCGGCACCGAGATGATGGCGCGCATCGGCATGCTGCGTGACGAGGAGATCGTCGCCGATATGAACGCCTGCGTGGCACTGCTCAAGGCCAGGGACATTCCCGCGTCGCGTTTCGGCGTCACCGGCTTCTGCATGGGCGGCCGCGTCACCTACCTGATGGCCTGTGCCAACCCCGAATTCCGGGCCGCCGCGGTGTTCTACGGCGGCGGTATCATGAAGCAGTGGGGCGACGGGCCGGCGCCGTTCGCGCGCACGGACAGCATCCAGTGCCCCATGATCGGCTTCTTCGGCGAGCAGGACATCAACCCGTCTCCCGAGGACGTGAAGAAGATAGACGCCGAGCTGACGCGCCTGGGCAAGTGGCACGAGTTCCACATGTACAAGGACACCCATCACGCCTTCCAGAACTTCCTCAATCCCGACCGCTATCGGGAGCGCGCGGCACGCGCGTCGTGGGGGGAACTGCTGGCATTCTTCACCGAAACGCTGAAGCGCTGATCGAGGAGGCACCATGCCGAAGGAGAACATCGCCCGCGGGGCGGCACTGCAGAAGAAGATGTTCGGCCGAGACCATGTGCCGAGGGCGCGCTCGCCGGCCTGGGACGACTGGGCACAGGGCACGCTGTTCGGCGAGCTCTGGAACGGGCCGAATCTCGATCTGCGCACGCGCAGCCTGGTCACCGTGGCGCTGATCGCTGCGCAAGCCCGGCCTGAGCAGCTTGCGGCCCATGTACGCGGTGCAATCAGCAATGGCGCCAAGCCGAAGGAGATCGTCGAGGCGATCCAGCACACCGGCTTCTACGCCGGCTGGCCCAATGGTGCCGCCAGCCTTGCGGTCGCAGACAAGGTGCTGACGGAGATGGGACTCTGATTATCTCGTGAATGGCAGCTGCCTGGATGAAGAATGTTGCCGGGTTATCTGTCGTTCCGGTCGTGAAATCGCTTGCCACTGCTCGCACCGTGGTAGTCTAATTGCGGGCTTGTCGGCCTTCGTAGCTGCTAAAATGCGGTGTGGAGAACGCGGAGAGCTGGTACGGAAAGTTCGACATTCACCGGATGGCGGCCTGACCGGCCGATGAGGGAATTCATTGCGAGGAGCAGGACATGGCATACGATCTTCTGATCAAGAATGCGCAAATCATCGACGGGACCGGGGCGCCGGCGTTTTCCGGTGACGTGGCGGTAAAGGACGGCGTGATCGCCGATGTGGGCAAGGTCACCGCGGCAGCCACGCGGGTGATCGACGCGCAAAACCAGGTCTTGAGCCCGGGTTTTGTCGATGCGCACACTCACATGGATGCCCAGCTGCTCTGGGATCCGCTGGCGACGTCCTCCTGCTGGCACGGCGTCACTTCGCTGATGATCGGAAACTGCAGCTTCAGTGTCGCCCCGTGCCGGCCCGAGGACCGTGGCACGCTGCTGCATATACTGGAGCGGGTCGAAGGCATGTCGCTAAAGGCGCTCAACGCGGGGGTGGACTGGAGCTGGGAATCGTTTCCGGAATACATGAAGCGCATCGATCGCAAGCTCGGCCTCAACGTTGCGACGCTGATGGGCTACAGCGCCGTACGCCAGTACGCCATGGGCGGCGCCGCCTCTGACCGCGCCGCGACGCCGGAAGAAATTGCCAGCATGCAGAAGATCGTGCGCGACGGACTCGCCGCGGGGGCATACGGCGTGTCCTTCAATTTCAACAAGGGGCATTCAGGCGGCGACGGGCGTCCGGTGCCGAGCCGGTTGGCGCCACTTGACGAGGTGCTCGCGATCGCTGACGCCCTGCGAGGCAGCCAGACTGCGGTGATCCAAGTCAATGACAACCCCTGTCCCGATCGCGAGCCGCTGGATGTCTGTGAAGACATCTCCATGCGCTCAGGACGGCCGGTCTGGTGGATCCCGCTGTTGCAGTTTTTCGGGCAGCCAGGTGTTTGGAAGAAGCGCCTCGACCACTCGGCTCGGCAGGTGGCCTCCGGAAGCAAGGTGCGCGCCATGAGCACGTCGCGGACGATCGACGTCGTCTTCAACATGCGCAATGCACATATCTTCGACACCATGAATGCTTGGCGCAACATGCTGGTCAAGAAGCCGGAAGAGGTCATTCGCGATATGCGTGATCCGGCGGTTCGGGCGGCGTTGCAGAAGGACATCGACGACCCGTCACTCAAGCTCGCGTTCTCGCGCCGCTGGGACATGGTGGAAGTGGTCGAAGTCAGCAATCCGAAGTTCAAGGTCCTTGAGCACCGCAAGATTGCCGATCTTGCGAAGGAGCAGGGCAGGAGGCCGATCGACGTGTTCCTCGACCTGTGCGTAGACGACACGATGGACACGCTGTTCCTGACCATCTTGGCCAATGGCGACGAGGCGGCGGCGGCGGAAATCCTCACGGCGCCGCATACGCTGATTGGCCTCTCCGATGCCGGGGCTCACGCGGCCCTCGAATGCGGCTATGGGTTCACCACCTACCTGCTCGGGCACTGGGTGCGCGACAAGAAGATCATGCCCATCGAGGAGGCGGTCCGCAAGCTCAGTTCCATGCACACCGACCAGATGGGCCTGACCGATCGCGGCCGCATCAGGCCGGGCCAGAAGGCCGACATCAACGTGTTCGATCCGGCGACCATCGAGATGCTGCATCCGGTTCCGGTCAACGATTTTCCCGCCGGCGCGCGCCGCTACATCCAGAAGGCCAGGGGCATCAGCTATACGCTGGTCAACGGCCAGGTGCTGATGGAGAACGGCGAGCACACCGGGGCCTATCCCGGTCACCTGCTCAGAGGGCGCTAGTCCAGCGTGCGCTTGTAGAAGCGCAGGCCAAGCAGGATCACCACCAGCATGAAGGCGAGGATCGGCCAGATCTGCGGCCACAGTTCGTGCAGTTCGTTGCCCTTGAGCATGATGCCGCGCACGAGCACCAGGAAGTGCGTCAGCGGCAGCACGCTCGACAGCCACTGCGCCCACTCGGGTATGCCACGGTAGGGAAACATGAAGCCCGAGAGCAGTATGGAGGGAAGAAAGAAGAAGAAGGTCATCTGCATGGCCTGCAGCTGGTTGCGTGCGATCGAGGAGAAGGTGATGCCCAGGGTCAGGTTGGCGGCGATGAAGATCAGCACCACGAGGAACAGCACGACCGGGCTGCCCCTCATCGGCACGTCGAACACGAACTGCGAGGCAAGGAAGATCAGGCCAACCTGGATCAGTCCGATCAGGATGTAGGGCACGATCTTGCCGGTCAGCACCTCGATGGGGAGTGCCGGCGTGGCGATCAGGTTCTCGAAGGTGCCGCGTTCGCGCTGGCGCGTGACGGCGAGCCCGGTCATCAGGATCATGGTCATGGTCAGGATGGTGCCCAGCAGCCCGGGCACGATGTTGTAGGCCGAGATGCCTTCCGGGTTGTAGCGGCGGTGCACGCGCAGATCGATGGGCGGCGTGCCCGGATTGAGGTCGGTCGCCTGGCCGCCCAGTGGGCCCGACAGGTCGCGTGCCAGCGCGGTGGCCGCCAGCACCTGCAGGGCGCTGATGGCGTTGTTGGTGGCCGAAGGGTCGGTCGCATCGGCCTCGACGAGGATCTGCGGCTGCTCGCCGCGCACCAGCCTGCGCGAGAAGTTCTCCGGGATGTTGACCACGAACTGGACGCGGCCGTGCGCGACGAGTTCCTCGGCCTCGGCTTCGCTGCCGGCCTGCACGACGCCGTGGAAGTAGCCGCTGTTCTCCATGGCGCGGATGAAGGTCCGCGCGTACGGGCTGTTGTCGGCCGAGAGCAGCGCCGCCGGCAGGTGCTTCGGATCGGCATTGATGGCGAAGCCGAAGAGAAGAAGCTGCATCACCGGCACGCCGATGATCATGCCGAAGGTCAGCCGGTCGCGCTTGAGCTGGATGAACTCCTTGGCGATTATGCCGAACCAGCGGGAGAGCGAGAAGCCGTTCATCGCTCTCCCGGCGCGAAGTGGGGGATCCGCAAGGGGCACTCCCCTTGCACCTGCGGCCCGAACCAGCGGGAGAGCGAGAAGCTGTTCATCTTCAGCGGCTCATGGCCCGGCGAAATTGTCGGTGGCACCGGCCATGAGCGAGATGAACACGTCCTCCAGCGTGGACTCGATCGGCTCGACGCGGTAATCGTCATCGTCGGCGCAGGGTGCGAGCGCGGCGCGCAGCAGCGCCGCGTCGCGCCCGGTGACGTGCAGGGTGTTGCCAAAGGGGGTGACCTGGCCGACACCCGGCTGCGCGCGCAGCGCCTCGGCCATTGCCGCGAGATTGGGCCCGGATACCGCGTAGGTGGTGAGTCCCTGGCTTCCCACCACCTCCGCGGCGAAGCCCGTCGCGAGCAGTTTGCCTTAGGCAATGTAGGCGAGCCGATGGCAGCGCTCGGCCTCGTCCATGTAGTGGGTGGAGACGAGCACGGAAAGTCCGCTCGCGGCCAGGCCATGGATTTCCTCCCAGAAGTCGCGCCGTGCCTTCGGATCGACGCCGGCGGTCGGTTCGTCGAGCAGCAGCAGGCGCGGCTCGTGCAGCAGGCAGGCCGCCAGCGAGAGGCGCTGCTTCCAGCCACCGGACAGCGCCCCCGACAGCTGGTCGGCGCGCGATTGCAGCCCCAGGCGCTCCAGCGCCGCATCGACTGCCGCCCGGCGATGCCGCATGTCGTACATGCGCGCCACGAAGTTCAGGTTCTCGCGGATGGTGAGGTCTTCCCAGAGCGAAAAGCGCTGTGTCATGTAGCCGACCTCGCGCTTGATGGCAGCGGTCTCCCTGATCACGTCGTGGCCGAGACAGGTGCCGCTGCCGGAGTCGGGCGTGAGCAGCCCGCACAGCATGCGGATGGAGGTGGTCTTGCCGCTGCCGTTGGGCCCGAGGAAGCCGTAGATCTCGCCGCGACGCACCTGCAGCGAGAAGTCCTTGACCACGTGCCTGGGCCCGAAGTGCTTGTTCAGCCCTCGCACGTCGATGGTGAGCTCCGCGCTGGCAGGGGCGGCACGGGCCGGCTCCGGAGCGATCGCCTCAGGCGCGGCGTTCATGGCTTCCCGGCACGGCCTGATGGAAGCAGTGCCACATCCACCGGCTGGCCCGGCCTGAGGCGCCTTGCCTCGGCGGGTGCCGGGCGTGCCTCCACCAGCCAAACCAGCTTGGCACGCGATTCCTTGCTTTAGATGATGGGCGGGGTGTACCCCGACTGCCTCGAGATGAAGCTGATGGTGGCAGGGATGGCGCTCCCGCAGCCGTCGCAGGACACGCTGACCGGGTCGCCCTGCCGGATGCCGCCAAGCTGCCGCTCGGTCACGAAGAACCGCACTTTCACGTTTCCCTCCGGCAGCAGGCTCACCACGGGTCGCCCGGCCGGCACCCATTCGCCCTCGTTGAAATAGGTGTCCTGCACCAGCATCGGCGCCGCCCGTGGCGCGCTGATGCGGCGCTGTCCCAGCCGCCAGTCGCCCTGCGCCAGCGCCGCGCGCGCCGCCTCGACCTCTGCGGCGGCGGCCCTGATCTCGGCCTCGCGGCCGAGCGTCAACTGTGCCACGCGGCCCTGCGCCTCGGCCTCGGCGACGCGCGCCATGTCCCGCTCGTGGTTGGCCCGCGCCTGGTCGATGGCCGCGCGGCTGATGAAGCCCCCGGCAAAGAGCTTTTCCTGCTGGGCAAGCTGGGTCTCCGACAGTGTGCGTGCCGCGGCGGCCTGCGCGACCTGCGCACGCACCACGTCGAGTTCCGGCATGCGGCGCGCGGCCCGGAGGTTGGCCAGGCGCTGCTCGGCGCTGCA